>NZ_JAFRJO010000072.1 GCF_017432245.1 Methanobrevibacter sp. | reverse complement strand
TTTTTTCTAAAAATTGTTTGTAGAATATTTCTTCTATAATAATTTTCATAAAAATTTTTCATTATGAATTATTTTACAAAGGACCTTACTATAAATAATCAAAAAACTTATTGGAGAGGATATTTATGGCAAGACCAGAATGGATCGCATACAGTAACGAAGAAATCGAAGAATTTATTGTAAAATTCAAAAGAGAAGGTAAATCTGCAAGTCAAATCGGAGTAATTTTAAGAGACCAATACGGTATTCCTAGTGTAAAAGAAGTCACTGGTGAAAAAATTACCCAAATCTTAAAAAGAAACGGTCAAGCTGAAGAGTACCCTGAAGATTTAATGAATTTAATCAGAAGAGCAGTAAATATCAGAGATCACTTAGAAGAAAACCCAAAAGACCTTCATGGTAAAAGAGGATTAACTATCATTGAATCTAGAATCCGTAGATTAGGTAGATACTATGCAAAGAATGGCCAATTACCAGAAGGATGGAGATACGATCCAACAAAAGCAGCACTTCTCGTTAAATAGAGACAATGAAAAATTTGATTCTCTATTAAGTAGAGGATGTGAGGCATCAGATATGCTTAAAGAGCATATCGAAAAAGATAACATTATTAGATTAATTTCTCATAATGATGCTGATGGATTGTCATCAGCAGGTATTATAGCTAATGCCATTAAGGAAGAGGGAGGACAATTCCACATAACTATTGTCCCTCGCCTTAAGGCAGATGTAATTAGGGATGTTGCAAAGGAAAAATATGAATTGTATGTTTTTTCAGATATGGGCAGTGCTTGTATCAAGCAACTTAATTCTCTAAAGGCTGATGTTATTGTTGCAGACCATCACCAGCCAAGCGCTCATGAAGCTAAAGACAATCTTGTTCATGTAAACCCACACTTATTTGGCGTTGACGGAAGTCGTGAAATAAGCGGTGCAGGATCTAGCTATTTGTCAGTTAGAGATATGAACAAAAAGCATTTGGCTTATATGGCGCTTATTGGAGCATTTGGCGATATGCAGTGCCAGAACCGATTTGTTGGTGTAAACCAATTAATTTTGAAGGATGGTCAGGAAGCAGGTAATTTGGAAATCCATGAAGATTTAAAGATAGTCTCTAAAGCACAAGAGCCTTTATTCAAATCAATTGCTTATACCTTAAATCCTCCGCTTCCAGGTTTAACCGGTAGTTTGGAGAAATCACAGGAACTTCTTGAAAAAATGGGGGTTTCCTATGGTATTAAGTTCATTGAATTAGAAGATGAGGAAAAGGATGTTGTTAAAGATGAACTTGTAAAGGTCAATCCTCAAATATTTGGTGATGTTTACAGTGTTCCTCGTGAGCATCCAGTCTTACGTAATTTAGAGGAGTATTCTGCAATCTTGGATGCTTGTGGTAAAAACAAGGAGTATGGATTGGCACTTAGCATTGTTCTTGGTGAGAGAGAGGAAGCTTTAGATAAGGCTCTCAATCTTCAAAAGACTTATAGGAACGATCTTACTAAAGGGTTTGATTGGATTAGCCGTGAAGGCGCCCAACAATTGAATTACATTCAATACCTTTACAGTGAGGATAAGGTTCTTAAAAGCATTATGGGAACAATTGCTGGTGTAGGTATGTCTGCTAAGATCTTAAATGATGATAAGCCTATTTTAGGATTATCAAGACTTCATAAGGACATTAAGGTTTCTGGTAGAGCAACACGCCCAATGGTTGCACGTGGAGTTAATTTAGGCAAAGCTTTAAGCGAAGTCGCAGTTAACTTTGGCGGGCAAGGTGGTGGACACGATATAGCAGCTGGTGCTATGATACCATATGAAGCTAAGGATCAATTCTTACATTTAGTTGACCAAGCTATTGAAGCTCAATTAAATAGTTAAGATAATTCTTAGCTATTTCTTTTTTAATCAATTTTTAAACTATTAATTATTTTAGACTATTTTAAACTATTTTTTTACTATTTTTAAAATCATGCACTGTTCTCATTTTTTTATTTTTTCAGCTATTTTTTAAAAAGTATTTTATAATTAAAATACAAATATAATAGTGTTATATTAATTTTAATTAATCGCTGATGATAATTATCATTGCTTATTTGTTATTTTTTTTATTATTGATTGGTGGAATCTTATGAATGTTGATAAATTAGTTGGCAATACCCCAATGATTAAGATTGATTATGAATATGAAGGCAAGAAAGGAAGCATTTATTCTAAGGTTGAATATTACAACTATTCTGGAAGCATTAAAGACAGAATAGCATTATACATTATCCAAAAAGAAAAGGAAAGAGGAAACTTAAAGGATGGCCAACCTATAATAGAGGTTACAAGCGGAAACACTGGAATTGCTTTCAGTGCAATCGGAGCGCTTTTAGGCCATGATGTACATATTTTCATGCCTGATTGGGTTTCTCTTGAAAGAAGGAAACTTATCCAGATGTATGGTGCAGAGGTTCATCTTGTATCCAGAGAAGATGGTGGATTCAAGGGAGCTCTTGAACTTGTGGATGATTTTGCAGAGGAAATTGGAGCTTACAAGCCTCTTCAGTTTGACAATGAATTGAATGTTGAAGCCCAATATATGAAAACAGGTCAAGAAATCATTGATGCCCTTCCAGATGTCAATGCATTTGTTTCAGGAATCGGAACCGGTGGAACACTTATGGGAATCGGTAAAAGACTAAAGGACCATAATCCTGATGCTAAAGTCTTTGCATTGGAGCCAAGCACATTGTCCATTCTCAAGATGGGAATGGATGAAGGAAGCCATTTGATTGAAGGTATTGGTGATGATTTCATTCCTGGAATCGTTGATGAGGAATTGATTGACGATATTGTCTTGATTCATGATTGCGATGCAATAAATATGTCTAAAAGGATTGCTCAGGAATTAGGATTGGGAATCGGAATTTCAAGCGGTGCAAACTTCTTGGCAAGTGTCATCATGGACAATGATGATTTGAAGATTGCAACAGTCTTCCCAGATGACAATAAGAAGTACATAACTACCAAATTATCTGAACCTATTGATGAAGATCCTGAATTGATTTCCAACCATATCAAACTCATCGGTTTTGAAGTTATTTAACTAAACATATTCAATTTTACAAAATTTCATAGAAAAGGGGAATTTCATGTTTTTAACTAAAGAAGAAGAAAAGATGGCTAGTGGTGAATATGGAGAAACCATTAGAAAGAGTATGGATATCCTAATTGCTTTAGGAGACATTTACGGTGCAGAGAAATTCGTAGACATTAAGTCTGCACAAGTGTCTGGAGTATCCTATAAGACCATAGGCCAAGCAGGTCTTGAATATCTTGAAGACTTGGCAAGAACTGCTGAAATCATTTATAATGAAAATGGTACAATAAGCGATAAAAGTGGAATTGCAACAATATCTGCAACTCTCAACCCTGCAGGAACTGATCTTGACAATTGGGAGGATTTCGGTTTTCCTCCAGAGTTTGCTAAAAAGCAAGTTGATATCTGCAATGCTTATGGAGCACTTGGAATAAGCACTACCTGTACATGCACTCCTTATTTGATTGGAAATGTTCCAAGATTCGGTGACCATGTTTCCTGGTCTGAGTCCTCTGCAGTTGCTTATGTAAACTCTGTAATTGGTGCAAGAACCAATCGTGAAGGAGGCCCTGGAGCATTGGCTGCAGCTATTGTAGGAAAGACCCCATTATACGGATTCCATTTGGATGAAAACAGAACAGCTAACTTGCTTGTTGATGTGGAATGTGAGCTTGAAAGGGCTGATTTCGGTGCTTTAGGTTATGCAGTGGGCCAAGTTGTTAAGGATGGAGTTCCTTACTTTAAAATGCAGAACAAGCCTTACAAGATAGAAAACGGTAATCTGAAAGCTCTTGGTGCAGCACTCGCATCTTCCGGTGCAGTGGCTTTATACCATGTTGAAGACATCACTCCAGAGTACAAGTTTGCTGATATTGGAAATGCTGATGATAAGATTACAATCACTAAAGATGATATTATAGAAACAAGAGAAAAGCTTAGCAGTGCAGAAGGTTATGCAGACCTTGTATGCTTAGGCTGTCCACATGCTTCATTGGAGGAAGTTAAGGAAGTTGCTGAAATTGTCAAAGGCAAAAAGATCAAAAATGAGCTTTGGGTTTGCACTTCAATCAATATCAAGGAAGCTGCTAAACGTTTAGGATATCTTGATGCCATTGAGCAAGCTGGAGGTAAGATTTGCTGTGACACTTGTATGGTAGTTGCTCCAATAGAGCAAATGGGCTATGAAGTCATTGGAGTAAATTCCGCAAAGGCAGCTAATTATGTGCCTTCAATGTGTGGCTTAAAGGTCATTTATAATGACATTGAAAACCTATTAGATTTTGAATAAATCTATTTTTTCTTCTCTTTCTTTCTTATTTTTTAATTAATTTTATTTTTTATTTTTAATTTCATTCATAACTATTTTTTAATTATTTTTATCCTATTTTGCTTGATTTTTTTAATAAACTTTAAGTTATATAAAAATTATAAATAATATCATATAGATTTATGAATCATTTACCATGTCATTTTATTGACAAAATGATTTGTAAATTGAAAAATTATTTAAAATTCTAATAAAATTACATAAACCTTCAAGGAGTGTTAATTAATGAATGTTATTGTTGTAGGAGCAGGAAATGCAGGTCGTCCTGTTGCAAGATTATTAAACTATGCTGGCCACACGGTAAAGATAACCGATCCAAAGAAAATTGAAGACTTCCACATGGATGTTCAAAAGACTTTAAGACTTATGGAAAGCGAAGGAGTTGAATTAGATTTAGGCGTATTTGAACCAAGTCTTGATGGAATCGATACAGTTTACTTATCTCCAACTGTACCTGAAAATGCTCCAGCTTATAAAATCATAAAAGAAGCTAACCTTAATGTCTTTTCCAATGATGATTTCGGTAGATTGGCAGACAGTTTCATTGACATTGACATTATCGGAATCACAGGCAGTGTAGGTAAAACAAGTACAACCCATATGGTAACTGAAATCTTCAGAACCGCTGGATATCAAGTTTGGATCTGTTCTTCCATGACCCAAAACCTTGTCAGTGAAGTCATTGTAGATGGAATCATTAAAGGGATTCCAGAAAAATCAGACATTGCTGTTTTGGAGCTTCCTCACGGAACTGCAGGTTTAATGGCTGAACTTCAGCTTAAGGTTGGTGCACTCTTGAATATTTATGAAGAGCATTTGTCTGAGTTTGGAGGTTCAATGGAACGTTACACACAAAGAAAAATGTTCATTGCTAAAAATAGTGAAAACTTCATTACAAGCATTCATTGTAAGGATACTGTAAAAGAAGCAAGACCTGATGCAATCTTTTACGCAATGGTTAAAGATTTACCTGGATATGAACCATCCAAAAAATCCGAATACTTCGATAAGGTAGCAAACTTTGAGGAAGTTGCTATTGGAGAAGGCCAAGTATGTAATTTTATTGGTGATAGTGCAAAAGGCGCTATTGATATAGCTTATAAATTCAGAAACAAATCCAAAGAACTTAAAAAAGGCAGCTTTACCTCTGATTTCCATATGATGAGCTATTACTATGAGAATGCAGTTGCTGCAACAGCTATTGCAATGGCTTATGGATTGCCTGTAGAAATCATCAAGGAAGGCCTTGCAAACTTCAAGGGACTTTCAGTTCATATGGAATACATTGGAGACTATAATGGCAGGGAAGTTTATATTGATGCTTCCTATTTAATTGAAGGTATTACCGCTGCACTCGACTTCTTAGGTGATAGAAGTCTTGTTCTATTGCTTGATAACTTTGATACTTCAACTTATAGGGATAAAAAGGAAACAGGTAAGCTTATGGGTAAGTATGCTGATGTAATGGTAGCTACTGGATTCAACGAAGTTTACCAAAGAGTTGACTTGGAACCTGCTCAGGAATTGCTTGATGCTGCAGTGGACTCTGATGCAGTTAAGGTAATTGCAGGAACTATGGAAGAAGGTGCAGAACTAGCCATTAAATATTCTAAACCTGGAGACACTATCCTACACTTAGGACCTCAACTCATGCAGGATCCTGAAGGAATCATGGAAAAAATAGTCACTGGTTTAGAGGAAGGCTGTAAAAAGTACGACTAGCCAAGCTTCGCGAACTTTAGTTCGCAGAACCTTGACCAAAATTCTTTCCACTATTTGGAGTATTAATTTTCTTTTATTTTTTCTTTTTTTAATTAATTCTTATCTTTTCATGAAGGTGTTAAATTGAATAGTTTAGAGCTCTCTTCTATGTCTGATGAAGAATTGGCTTCATTGGATTTAGAAAATAAAACCTTTGGTGTAATTGGTGTTTGTGGAGTTGTAGGAAACTTGGTTGCAAGAATCCTTATGGATAGAGGCTATTCTGTTATTGGAACAGATATCTCATCTAAAGAGGATTGCAGATTCCACTCTTCTTTTGACGGCTATGACATTGAAATATTCTTTGGAGGGCATCCTGAAGAATTCTTTAAAAAAATAGATTTCATTGTTCCGCCTCCAAGCATGTCAAAGAATGCTAAGGTTTTAGAGCTTGCATCTAATCAAGGCATTAAAACCATTGAGCTTGGAGATATTTTTAAGCTATTCACACCAGAAAAACCTGTTATGTGCATTGGAGGTACCAATGGTAAAACCACTACAACAACTCTTTTAAAGCATATTGCATATTCTGCAGGTATCAATCCTTGTGAACATAATCTGAAAGGTATGCAAGGAAACAATGAATTCATCCCATCACTTCAAACAAGACTTAATGGAGATTTAGCTATTTTAGAGACAGGTACTGATGGCACACCTGGTGGCTTAAAGTCCATCATTGACTTGACCCATGCAAATTTCGGAATCTTGACAAACATTACAGTTGACCATTTGCAGGACCCTCACGAAAACGATGAAACAGACTTCATTACAAGAAGCTTTTTAGAGTATGCTAAAGTCAAAGGGGAGCTTGTAAAAGGTATTGAAGAGAATGATGGTACATTAATATACAATAGTGACGATCCAACTATTGTAGGTTTGTTCAAGGAAATTGACTTTAAAGGTGATGCAATCAGCTTTGGCCTTGAAGATGAGCCATGCAGAGTATCAACCAAGCCATGCTGGTGTGGTAGAGACATTGAAATAAATGAACTTATTTCCGGTTGCGGAACCTTTGAATGCGAATGTGGCATAAAATATGAAAAGCCAATCTATTTGGCTAAAAACATTTCTCTTAAGGACAGAACATTCACTCTTGAATCTCCTGAAGGAGAAACTGAATTTACCATTGCTCTTGATGGTCTTCATAATGTTTACAATGCAGTAGGAGCAATCATCGCAGCTAGAAGATTCTTGAAGCTTTCTGATGAAGAAATTCAAAAAGGTCTTTCAAGCTTTAAGGGAACTGCTGGAAGAATGGAAATAATGGGTAAAGTTGGAGATAAGACCATTATGGTTGATTATGCTCATAATCCTGCAGGTGTTGAAACCGTATTAAAGGAAATTACTAAGATCTATGGAGATGCCACTGTTGTAATTACAGTTACCTCTGAATCTGGTCATGAAGGAGATATTGAGATTTTAGAAAAGGCTTTGGACAATGTCAAGTATATTGTTCCAGCTTCTCATGACTCAAGACTTGTTGTAGATGAATTATTGGCCTCTGCAAAAGACGGCAAAGCTGATTTTGATTATGAAACTTTAGAGAAAACATTTGTTTTCACTGATGATGCACCAGAGCAAGCTTCTAAATTTACTTTGGGTGCTAACCAAGAGCAAGTGGTTGAAGGTGTAAAGGCGGCATTAAAAACAGATTCCAATATTGTCATAGCTATTGGAGAGGCAGCATTCAAGTTCAATTCTGCTATCAGTGAATTATGCGATAAGGATTAAATGCTTTTAATTCCTTCTTTTTTATTTTTATTTAATTTTTATTAATTCTTATTTTTATTTTAAATCAATATTATATTAAGCTGATTAATTTTCAACTGCTCTCTATAAATATTTAAATAATATCTAATTACATATATTATTTCATGGTTACTTATATTGAACATCCTTTAATTAGGCCGAATTCAGCAGAGGCTAGGATTTATCAACAGGTTTTAGCAGCAGACGTTCTCAAAAAGGGAAATACAATGATTGTAGCTCCAACAGCTTTAGGTAAGACAATCATTGCAATACTCGTAGCTGCAGATAGGCTTCAAAAATTCAAAGGATCAAAAATTCTTATTTTAGCTCCAAGTAAACCATTAACCATACAGCACGAAGAAAACTTCAAGCATTTTTTAAATGTTCCTTGCACCTCAATTACTGGGGCTGTAAAGACAGATGAAAGGGAAAAGCGATGGATAGAGTCACAGGTTATTTGCGCAACACCACAAACCGTTGAATCAGACTTATTGAATGAAAGATACAGTTTAGAAGATGTTTCCCTTGTTGTTTTTGATGAATGTCACCATGCAGTAGGTTCCTATTCCTATGTTTATCTTGCTTCAAGATATGTAAAGGAATGTCAAAATCATCTTATTTTAGGTCTTACCGCTTCTCCAGGACATGACAAGAACAAAATCAAGGAAGTCTGTGAGAACCTTTTCATTCAGGATATTACTATCAAGACTGAAGAAGACCCAGATGTAAAACCATATTTCAATCCAATCAATATTGACTGGATAAAAGTGGAAATGGGGCCAAGACTCGAAAAAATCAGAGATTTGGTAAATAAGGCATTGAAGGTTCGTCTGAAAGGACTTAAGGATTTAGGAATCATCAATACAGTGTCTGTAAATAAAAGAGACATATTGAAGGCAAGATCTAAGGTTCAAAGGAAAATAGGTCAATCTGTAAATCCGCCTAAGGAATGCTTCCAGGCAATATCCATTTTGTCTGCTGTAATCAACTTGCAGCACGCATTAGGATTATTGGAAAGTCAGGGAGTAGCTCCATTCAATGATTATGTAGGAAGACTCAGAAAGAAAACTACAAGAGCTGCAAAGAATATCCTTCTTGATCCAAACTTTTCAAAAGCTGTTTATCTTGCAAAAGAGGCAGAGGAATATGGTCTTGAACATCCTAAAATGAAAAAGCTCATAGAACTACTTAAGCTAGAACTTGGTATGGATGGACAGACAAGACTAAAATCCCTAAGGGATGAAGGAGAAGATAAGGACAGTCCTAAAATCATAGTGTTTACACAATTCAGAGACACTTTAGACATGATTCATGAAAGATGTGAGAAGGAAGGTATCAAAAGTGTCAGATTCTATGGGCAAGGAACCAGTGATGGTAAGAAAGGACTAACCCAAAAGGAACAGAAAAACATTATCAAATCATTTAAGACAGGAAATTATGATGTTTTGATTTCTACAAGTGTTGCAGAAGAGGGTATAGACATACCTGCAGTTGATTTGGTTATTTTATATGAACCAGTTCCATCTGAAATCCGTATGATACAAAGGAGAGGAAGAACCGGACGTAAATCTTCTGGTAGGATGAAAGTGCTCATTACCAAAAAGACAATTGATGAAGGATATTATTGGACCAGCGTTAGAAGAGAGTCTAGAATGAAGACACAGCTTGCAACACAAGAAGCTATTGAAGAGCTAAAGCTTAATGCTGCTGAAAAGATTGAGGTAGAACGTAATATTAAGGTCTTAGGTAAAAAGGAAAAGTCAATTGTAGAGGAACCAGTCACTTCAGATATGGATGATTCATTGGAAGAAGAAGTCAGTGATGAGGATATTGAAGAGATCAATTTGGAAAATGAAAATGAAAGCAAGCTTCAAGAACTCAAGGAAAAGGAAGCTAAAGAGGAGCAGAATTTGGAGGATGCAATTTATAAAGAGCTTGCCAAAAATCCTCAAAATCAGGAATTGGTTGTTTATGTTGATACAAGAGAAGGAAACTCAAAGGTCATAAGGGCATTGGATACCATTGGAGTTAAGGTTAAAGTAAATACAATGGCTGTTGCAGATTATCAGGTTAGTGAGGAAGTTGCAATAGAGAGAAAAACTGCCAAGGACTTTGTAGATTCCATTGTTGACAAGAGACTTTTCAAGCAGGCAAGAATGATGATGGAAGAGTTTAAGAAGCCAATCATGATTCTTGAAGGAAATGATTTCTATTCAGGATTCATTAATCCAAATGCAATCAGAGGTGCTATGACATCAATTGCACTTGACTATGGCATAAGCATCATCCCAACAAGAACCGAGGAAGACACTGCTGCAATGATCAAGAGAATTGCAATCAGAGAACAGAAAGGTGAAAAGCGCAGCATTCAAATCAGGACTGAAAGAAAACCACAAAACCTTTGGGAACAGCAATTATTCATCATTGAATCCTTGCCGAACATTGGTCCTGTTCATGCTAAAAGATTATTGGAACATTTCGGTTCAGTCAAAGCTGTTTTGGAAGCTGATGAGAAGAAATTGCAGGAAGTTGAAGGAATCGGTAAGAAAACAGCTAAGAATATTAGGGAAGTCGTTGAAGGTAAGTATCTTTACTTCAAAAAAGATGACAATCAAAAGAAACTTAAATAAATCTTAGGTTTCTTTATTTTTTCTATTTTTTTAAATTTTTCTTATTTTAAACAATTTTATTCTATTTTTAAAAAATTATTATATATAATAAAAGCTAAAAATAACTATTAGTTTAAGAATTACTTTTATTAAAAAAAATTTAATATAATTTTTATTTCAATTGATTTTACAAATTTCATTTAGATGGTGATTATTTGAAGATTTTAATGGATGAAAGAGGAAAAAAATACTTAATCAAGGAAGACAGAGAGTTCCAATCTGATTTAGGTATTATTAAAAAAGAGCAAATGGAAAGAGCTACTATTGGTGATACAATAATCACTCATTTAAATAAGGAGTTTAAAGTCATTAAGCCAACTGTAAATGATTTCATTGACTTAATGGACAGACGCTGTTCCATCCTTATCCAAAAGGATATTGGAACTGTTCTTGCTCGCACTGGACTCGGTTCAGGTGACAGGGTTATAGATGCAGGTACAGGAGCTGGAGCTATTGCATTGAACTTTGGAAATGTTGTTGGGGAAAAGGGTAAGGTCTTCACCTATGAAATAAGAGAGGACTTTGCAGAGGTCGCTAAAAAGAACATTGACGATTTTGGAATAAAGAACATTGAAGTCAAAAACCAAAACATCAAGGATGGAATCGATGAAGAGGAAATCGATTTGGTTTTCCTAGACCTTCCAAAGCCATTTGAGATTTTTGAAGATGTTAAGAAAGCATTAAGGCTTGGAGGATGGTTAGCAGTTTATGCTCCATATATTGATCAAGCTGAAACAGCTTATAGAATTGCAAAGAAATTGGGCTTTAGGGATCTCACAATCCTTGAAACCATTGAAAGAGAAATGGAAATAAGGCCTCAAGGAACCAGGCCAAAAACCAGAATGGTTGGCCATAGCGGTTATTTGGTTTTTGCTAGAAAGCTTTAGATTAGCTTTTTAGAAATTTAATTTTTAGAAAAATTTTTTTATAAAATATAATATTTTATTTTTATAACAATTGTAATGTTTATGTGGTATCATGTTTGATGTAAATGAGTTAAAGAACAAGGTGTTGGATGGTTATAAAGTCACTAAAGAGGATGCTATGAATCTCATTGATGTTCCATTAGAAGACTTGTCAAGTGCAGCAAATGAAATAAGAAAATCATTCTGTGGAAACAAATTCGATGCATGTATGTTAATCAATGTAAAAAGTGGTAGATGCAGTGAAAACTGCAAGTTTTGTGCTCAATCCAATCATTATGATACTGATATAGAAATCTATCCTCTATTATCCAAAGAGGAATTGAAGGAAAGATCATTGGCTATCTACAATTCTGGTTTCAAAAGGATATCCTATGTTGCTTCAGGCAGAAAAGTGACTCAAAAGGATTTTGAAATAATGGCGGGTCTCATTGAAGAGCTGAAAGAGGAAAACAGCGATATCAAGATTTGCGTTTCATTAGGACTTTTAACAAAAGACCAGATATCAACCTTAAATGATGTAGGTGTAGATAGGATCCATAACAATTTGGAAAGTTCAAGGAATTACTTCAAGGAAATCTGTACCACTCATTCCTATGATGAAAAGCTCGACACTATAGAAATGATTCACAATGAAAACGTCATGATCTGCAGTGGTGGAATTTTTGGAATGGGTGAAAACTTTGAAGACAGAATTGACTTGGCACTCCAATTGAGAGAGTTCGGTGTCAAATCAATTCCAATAAATGTATTAAATCCAATCAAGGGGACTCCTGTAGAAAACAATGAAATACTGTCCAATGATGAAACCTGCAGAATAATTGCTATATTCAGATTCATCAATCCAGACTCCTACATTCGTATGGCTGGTGGAAGAGCGCTCCTTGGGGATAATGGAAGAAAAGCGTTCCAGTCAGGTGCAAATGCTGGAATTTTAGGAAATATGCTAACCACTCAAGGTGTGGAATTGGACAATGATTTGAAACTTTTGGAAGAATTGGGTTTTGAAATAACTTACTCAATAGATGGATTGTGATACAGTGTCTAAAGGACTATTTGTAATTGGAACTGGAACAGATATTGGAAAAACATATGTCACTGGATTGTTGCTAAAGTATCTTCGCGACAATGGATATAATGCCACTTACTTTAAGGCAGCTTTAAGTGGAGCCATAAGGGATGAAGATGACAATCTAGTTCCAGGGGATGCAGTAGAAGTATTGGAAATGGCTAATCTGGAAGAGGATACAGACTTTTTAGTTCCATATATCTATGAAACTGCAGTTTCACCACATCTTGCAAGTCAGATTGAAGGTAATCCTGTTGACTTAAGTGTAGTGAAAGATGCTTATGAAAAGGTATCACAAAAATATGATTACATCTTGATGGAAGGTAGCGGCGGAATAGTTTGTCCTATACGTTACGAAGGAAAAGGCAATGAAAACAATATCATGTTGGAGGACATCATCAATCATCTTGGTCTTGATGTCATCATCATTGCCGATGCTGGACTTGGAACCATCAACTCAATTGTCACTACAGTTGAATATCTCAAAAACAGAAATGTTCATGCATGTGGTATCATCATGAATAATTACAAGGATGAACTTATGGAAAATGACAATATCAAAATGGTTGAAGATCTTTGTGATGTTCCAATTATAGCAAAAGTTTATCAAAATGATATAAATCTACAACTGGATGTAGATACTAAAGAATTGATTTCATATTTCAGATAATACTTTTAATTATATTGAAGATAACCATAATTATTTTATGGGTTATATTCATTTCTTTTTTTATTTTATGTTTTACATTAATTAAACTTACACTTGTTTCATGATTGAAAATTTTCATTAATTTTTGTCATGAAAATTCTATCCTCTTCTCTAGGAGAAAAATTTTTGTATATTGTATATTTTTTATTCAAGGTAAAAAATTAAAAATTTATTTAATATAAAGTTTAATCTTATAATAGAGTTTTAGAATTGAAATTTTAAAAACTAATTTTTAGAAAATTATATCAAATATCAGGTTTTAATATGAATGAAAGTGAAAAATGTGCAAAAAAGGATTTAGCTCATATTTGGCATCCTGCTTCTCAGATGAAAGACTATGAAGATTTTCCACCAATAATAATTGACCATGGAAAAGGCGTTAAACTATATGATGTAGATGGCAAGGAATATATAGACATTATCAGTTCCTGGTGGTGCAATTTGCTTGGACACTGCAATGATGAGGTTAGCGATGCTCTCAAAAGTCAAGTAGATAAGTTGGATCATGTTCTTTTTGCTAACTTTTCACACAAAACAATTATAGAATTGTCTGAACGTCTAATCAAGGTAATGCCAGAGGGGCTAAACAAATTCAGCTTTGTTGATAACGGTTCAGCATCCATTGAATGTGCACTTAAAATGGCTTTCCAATTTTGTGCTCAAAATGGAAAAGCTCATAAGAAACGCTTCATGTGCTTTACAGATGCTTATCATGGAGAAACTTTAGGTGCATTATCTGTTGGTGCATTGGATGAATATTCTAAAGTATTTGAACCGATTATGATTGATACTATTAAGGTGCAGGCTCCAGATTGTTACAGATGCCCATACAATAAAAATAGGGAAAGCTGTGACTGTGAATGCTTTGAACATGCTGAGAAGGCATTTGCAGAATATGGTCATGAAACCTGTGCTATGATAATTGAGCCTTTGATTCAAGGCAGTGCAGGAATGAAAATCTATCCCCCATTGTATCTCAAGAAGCTTAGGGAACTTTGTGACCTGTATGATGTGCTCTTGATTGCAGATGAGATAGCTACCGGTTTTGGAAGAACAGGCAAGATGTTTGCAGTGGACCATGCAGGAATAAGTCCAGATATAATGTGCATTTCAAAGGGGCTTACAAACGGTTATATGGCAATGGCAGTTTGTGTAAGCACAGATGAAATCTATAATGGATTTTATGGAGATTATGAGGATAATGTAGCATTCATGCACAGTCATACCTATGCTGGAAATCCATTGGCAGCAAGTGTAGCAAACACAACCTTGAAGATTATGGAAAGGGACCATATTCTTGAAGAGGCAAATGAAAAGGCAATTTGGCTAAACAATCGTTTCCATGAAATCTTTGATGAGCATCCTAATGTAGGTGAAATCAGACAGATGGGACTCATCAATGCCATTGAACTCGTTGAGGATAAGGAGTCTAAAAAGGGATTTGATTCATCTGAAAGGATAGGGTATAGAATCTATAGGGAAGCGTTAAAGCAAGGATTGATGCTTAGGCCTTTAGGTAATGTTATGTATTTTAATCCTCCTTTGGTCATTACAAAAGAAGAGCTTGAAGAGTCTTTAAGAATTTGTAAGGAAGCTATTGATTCTGTATTATTGTAAAAACAGTAAAAAAAGAGAGTCAATAGTGATTATATAAATTTATTAATTTTTTTTAAAAAAAGAAAAGAAGAATAGCTATTTAAAATAGCTATTAATTACTTATTTTTATTTATTTATTTTTTACCTATTTTCATCTATTCCATGAAAATAGCTGGTTTATAAGGCATTGCATTTCTTGCCTTGTTTTGTGGGTCGTAGCTGTCATCAGTATGAATGATTACTTCTGATTCCACTTCAGCTTCAATGAAGTCTTTTGCATCATTCAAGATGGTAGCTTCATCAATCTTACCGATGTATCTTGTTTTGGTCATTTCTCTGGAAATCTTTTTAGCTGCGCCTGCGATTTCCTTCTTGTCATCATAGATGTTTTGACCTATTGCTTTACCCATTATTTGACCGATGTCTGGTTTTCCAACTTCATCAGCAATTTTGTATAAATCCCATTTCCAGTCAGGGGATAGGTAAATGTGGATTTTTTCAGGGTCTGTGTCAACAATGTTTCTGATTTCATTGATGTCTTTTACGATGTTTTGCACAAGAGACTCTGATCTTTCAATCTCTTCGCTGATGAGTTCCTCATCATATTTAGGCCACTCTGCAAATGAAACGAATCCTTCTCCACCAAATTTGCTCCAAAGCTCTTCTGAAGTGTGTGGAGTGAATGGAGCAAGCAATCTGATCCAGTTACTTAATAATGTGGACAATACGTAAATTACAGCAGGGTCCTTTTTCTCAATGAGGTCTTTGACTCTGTACATATAGTGGTCTAAGTCTTTTTTAAGCAAGAATAAAGCATGTTGCAATGCTTGTCTGGTTTGGAAAACTTCAAGTGCTTCTGTTGCAGCTTTGATATGGACATTTAATTGGTTGATCATCCATTTGTCGATGCTGCGTTCAAGAGCCACTTCCTCAATGTTGGATAAGTTTAATTTATCTCCTTTGATGTCTTCAACTTTTTGTGCAAATTCTCTAAACCATTCGAGTCTTCTTTGGGTTCCTTTAACCTCTTTTTCTCTCCAATCGAAATCTTGCCATGGTTCAGCTGATGCCATCAAGAAAAGCCTTACTACATCTGCACTGTACTCTTCAATTGCATCTGCAAGGAGAATTACATTACCTTTTGATGAGGACATCTTGTTTCCTTCAAGGAGACCCATACCGAATACAACAGTTCCTTTTGGCCATTTCTCTTCAGGGTAAATAGCTGCATGTGTAAACATCAAGAAGCTTAAGTGGTTACCTACAAGGTCTTTTGCAGACAATCTCCAGTCAAGAGGATACCAGTAATTGAATTCAGCTTGAATTTCATCTACAATTTCAGGTGCAACGGTGATTTCATCACTGTCAACTCCTAAGAAGACCTTTTCAAAGAATGCTTCATTCAAGTCTTCAGGGTCCATGTCTTTGAGATATTTAGCTATTGAATAGTAGGACATATACATTGTTGAGTCTGATAAAGGCTCGATTAACCATTGGTCATCCCACGGAACTCTGGTTCCAAGACCTACTCTTCTGGAGCATGCCCAATCATCCAACCAGTCAAGGTAGTATTCAAAGTTGGATCGGATTTCTCCAGGAATGATGGTTTCTTGAGCAAGTAACTTTTGGGTCTTTTCAGTCCATTCCTCATCACCATATCTGATGAACCATTGGTCATCCATAATCTTGACTACACATTTGTTACCGCATCTGCAGATTACAGGTCTTTCTGCAAAGTCGTACATGATGTCTGCGCTGCCTTCCTCAATCATGTCAGCCTTGATTTCATCTCTGATATATGCGACTCTTTTTCCTGCGTATTTTTCAATATGGGCGCTGATGTATCCTTTGCTGTGCTCTGCCTTGTACAATTCATCAGTTGCATCTTGCACTTTAGGGTCGTTTTGGTTTTCGATTCCCATTCTTTCAACAACTTCCACAGCTGGGAACTCTCCATATCCTTTTACGGTTACAACATTCAATGGTTCTGCCTTAGCAACTTCATCCGCAATGTCATATTCCTTGATTAGATCTGCATTTTCTTTCAAGTCTCTAAGTGCGATATAGTCTGCAGGTGCATGAGCAGGTACAGAGAATACTGTTCCTGAACCGTATTCAGGGTCTACAAAGCTTGCAGGGAAGATTGGCAATGGCTCTCCATTAAGAGGATTCTTAACGTATTTGCCGATTAATGGTTTAGGGTCAATGTCACCAACAATTTCCAAGTCATGCTGGTTGGAAAGGTTGAGGTAAGCTTCATTGCTTATAATCCATTTTTCACCTTCGTTAACACCGGATTTAACTTCAACTTCAATGTAGTGAACTTCTGGGTTTAACCATACATTGGTTGCAGCGAAGATGGTTTCAGGTCTGAACGTTGCAGGTACGATATATTGTCCAGGTTCAACTTCAAACTTGATCAATGTCAATTCGTTTACTCCTACTCCTTCACCTTCAAGCAAGTCATGGTCCCCTACAGGGTTTTCATCGTGAGGGCAGTATTTGACAGGGTGCTCACCTTGCTTGATTAAGCCTAATGACTTAAGTTTTTTAGCTTGCCATGTGATGAATTTCTGATAAGTTGGATCAATAGTTCTGAATTCCCTTCTCCAATCAATGGAATAACCCATATCATCCATTACGGTATGGTATTCGTTACTGAAATATTTTACAATGTTTATAGGATCTTCCAATTTTGGAAGGGTGTCATGAGGGACCTTGTGAACTCTTTCGTATAAGTCAAGGGTCCATGGATCTTTCCTTTTGATTCTGTCTGCAATACCTATAACCGGTGCACCGGTTACATGCCATGCCATAGGGAATAATACATTGTAGCCTTCCATCCTTTTGAATCTTGCAAATACATCAGGTACGGTATATGTTCTACCGTGACCGATATGCATAGCTCCACTTGGATATGGGTAAGCTACTGTTATGAATAATTTTTCCTTTTCATTAGGGTCTGATTGAAATAGCTTGTTCTCTCTCCAGATTTTTTGCCATTTCTTTTCAATTTCGTTATTAGTCACTAAATCACCGTTTTAGTTTTTGATAATTAGATAATTGCGATAATTAATAATGCAATTTATAATTTAAAAATTATATTTGAAATTAATTGAATCATTAAAAATTAATTAAATAATTAATAAATCATATTATTTTATATTTATTATTTTTATTAAATATAAAATTTTCATTAAATTATTGTAAATTATAGTAAAATTAATTAAAAAATTAGTTTTTCTTTTTTTCACGAAGCTTTATTTTTAGGAATTTTTTAATGAAAAAAGATAAACTTTATATGTAAGAAGAATAAAATAACTTATTGTTACTAAAACTTTTTAGATAATTTAACTAAATCCTATGGAGGGATTATATGGCATTTAAAGATTTATTCAAATTTAAAAAAGGACAAACCACTTTCATATTTGTAGGGGGAAAAGGGGGAGTTGGTAAAACTTCCATATCTTCAGCTACTGCTTTGTGGTTAGCAAATCAAGGAAAGAAAACCTTAATAGTATCAACCGATCCTGCTCATTCATTATCTGATTCACTTGAAGTGACAATTGGACATTATCCTGTTCAAATCAATGAAAACCTCTATGCAGTTGAAATCGATCCTGATAAGGCAATGGAAGAAAAGCAAAGAGCATTAGAAAGCCAGAAATCTGTAGCAAGCCCAGACCAATTGATGGGTCTTGACTTTTTAGGCGAGCAAATGGATTTGGCTTCCGCTTCTCCAGGTGCTGATGAGGCAGCTGCATTTGAAGTGTTCTTGTCTGTGATGACTTCCAATGAGTATGATGTTGTAGTATTTGACACTGCACCAACTGGCCACACATTAAGATTGCTTTCATTCCCAGAGATCATGGACTCTTGGGTAGGAAAACTAATGAAAGCCAAAGCAAAATTAGGCACTGCAGCAAATGCTTTAAAGAACATTATTCCATTTATGGATGCAGCAGATGACTTGCAGTCAAGCAAGGAATTGGAAGAGACCAAAAAGCAAATCGATGAAGCTAAAGCAGTGCTTTCAGACCCTGAAAGAACTACCTTTAAAATGGTCGTCATTCCAGAGGAAATGTCTATTTATGAATCAGAAAGAGCTATTGAAGCATTGAATAAATATGACATTACAACTGACAGCATCATTGTAAATCAGGTCATGCCAGACATTTCTGATTGTGACTTCTGCCATTCAAGATACATGTTGCAGCAAAAACGTCTCGCACTCATTGATCAAAAGTTCTCAGACCAAGTAGTCGCTGAAGTTCCTTTATTCAAGGATGAGGTTAAAGGTCAAGAAAAATTATTGAAATTAGCTGAAATCCTATATGAAGGAAAGGACAATGATGAAGTCCAACAGAATGTAATCCAGTTATAGGATTATATTCAATTCTTTTTTAATTTTTCATCCAATACTTTTTTTTATTTTCATAAATCCTTTTTTAATTTTTCATTGTTTTACTATTTTTTAAATTCAATTCTCTTTCAACTCACTTGGTTTACAAACACAGTATTGGCAGGTATAATAATCTTTAGCAATCTTTGATTGCTCTTCTTTAATATCACAATAGTATACTGTTTCACCATCTTTTCCTTCAGCGAATACTGTTTTTCCATTGTGCATATCTATTCCAACAGGATGCAATGGTCTTTTAGCAATTACACTTAAGTAAATGCAATTATATGTTATGAATCTTTTGAATATCTCATCACTTTCAGGGGAACATCCTTCAAAGAATCTTCTCAATTCATCTTTGATGTCATTTATCAAGCCATCATCAATTTCTATATTGCTTTCATCTTCCTCATCAATGTTCAATGCCATAATCTCATTGTAGTTTTGAATATGGAAGATAGCACGTTGTTTAGATGCTTGATCCGCCTTTTCATCATTTGCTTTATTCTCAAAGATTTCAATATTATAATCCTTGATGTTTTCCTTTATTTCTTCCAATAAGTCTCGTGTTTTCATTTTAATTCCTCGTATCTAAAGCATTCATGAATATGATTGTTGATTACTCCAATTGATTCCAGGTAGGAGTATATTATTGTTGTTCCAACGAATTTCATTCCCCTTTTCTTTAAGTCCTTAGCTATTTTGTCTGAAAGAGGGGACTTTGTAAGGTAATTCTCTTTAGTGTCTATCAGTATCTTATTGTCTGTAAACTGCCAGATATACTTGCAGAAAGAACCATATTCCTTCTGTATTTCAATGAATATCCTTGCATTGTTGATTGCAGATTCTATCTTTCCCTTATGTCTGATTATTCCTGCATTGTTTCTAAGTTCCTCTACCTTTTCATCGTCATAGTCAGCTACTTTTAAAACGTCAAAATCATCAAAGGCTTTTCTAAAGTTCTCTCTTTTCTTTAATATTGTAATCCATGCAAGTCCTGCCTGAAATGATTCGAGCACTAGCATTTCAAAGAGTTCCTGGTCGTCGTAAGTTGGAACTCCCCACTCCTCATCATGATATTTTACATAGATTTCCTCCACATCTTCAGCCCAAGGGCAACGTTTTTTAGTCATGAAATCACTCAATTTTAATTAATTATAATCAATATTTTATCTATATCTTTTAGTTAAAAAATATTTATATTAAAAAATTAAAATGATTATTATATGTTGGTCAATGCAGATTTACACACTCACAGTTGCTTTTCAGCAGCCACTTCAAAGGATATGGTGATAAACAATATAGCTCCAAAATCCCGTGAAAAGGGATTGAACTTAGTTGGTACTGGAGATGCATTACATCCTAAATGGCTGGATATTGTAGCCGAAAGCACTGAGTATAAGGGAGATGGAATATACTCACACAAGGATTGTGATTTCATATTGACAACAGAGGTTGAAGCCCAACATAAGATTCACCATGTAATCATAATTCCAGACATTGATGTGGCTCGTGAACTTTCCCAAAAATTGGTCTCTCCAAATAAGTTCATTGATGGAAGGCCAAGAAGCCCATTAAGCGGTGCAGAACTCTTTGAGCTTGTAAAAGAGTATGATTGCATGATTGGTCCAGCTCATTCATTCACTCCTTGGACTGGTATGTACAAGACTTATAACAGCATTTATGACTGTTATGAAAAGGCGCCTGATTTCGTTGAATTGGGCTTGTCTGCAGATACGGATATGGCAGATACAGTAAAGGAATTGTCTGATTTTGTATTTTTAACCAATTCTGATGCACATTCTCCATGGCCTCATAGGTTAGGAAGGGAATTCAATCAGATAGAAATGGAGGACATTTCATACACTTCACTTCAAAATGCATTGAAGAATAAGACAGTCAAGGCAAATTATGGTTTGCTTCCGAATTTAGGGAAATATCACATGACTGCATGTACAAAATGCTATAAAATCATCGATCCTGAACTTGCAAAATCCAATGGAATGAGATGTTCCTGTGGTGGAAGAATCAAGAAAGGGGTTGATTTCAGAATTAGTGAAATCGCTGATTACAAGGAGCCTCATCATCCAAGCCATAGGCCGCCTTATGTTCATTTGATGCCTCTTGCAGAGATAATAAGCATGATTTACGATAAGGGAATAACAACCAAGACAGTACAAGGTGTTTGGCAAAAGCTGATTGATGCATATGGTCCTGAAATTGATGTCTTGATCAATGTTCCATTAGAAGATATTGCAAAAATAGATGATAAGGTAGCTATTGGAATCGAAGGATTCAGAAACAAGACATTGAATGTGGTTCCAGGTGGCGGAGGCAAATACGGTGAAATATCTTTTAAGGATGAGTTTAAAAAACAAGAGAAAAAAGATAAAGTAGTCACTTTAGATTATTTTTAATTCACTTAAAAAAGCAGGCTTGGCGGGATTTGAACCCGCGGTCTTTAGATTAGGAGTCTAACGCCTTATCCAAACTGGGCTACAAGCCTATGAAAATTTTTATATTCACTTAAGATATCTTAAGTAGTCTTCTTTTGCAAATTATAAAAAATAGTAAAAAATAGTAATAGAGCGGACCCGCCGGGATTTGAACCCGGGACCTTCGGATTAGAAGTCCGACGCCCTGTCCAGCTAGGCTACGGGCCCTATATACAACATTTAATAATATGTTTATTATGATATATAAAACTATTGGTAACAAAATCTTTTCCATATCAGAGTCTTTAAATTAATTTTTTTTTAAATGACTAATTAGGATTTTCATGAAAAATAAAAATTTAAT
>NZ_JAFRJO010000071.1 GCF_017432245.1 Methanobrevibacter sp. | reverse complement strand
TTTTTTAAAAACAACTTTTTTTATTACAATTTTTACTATTTTCATTTTTATTTTTTAAAAACAACTTTTTTTATTACAATTTTTACTATTTTCATTTTTATTTTTTAAAAACAACTTTTTTAGACTATTTTTAACAATTCTATTAGTTATTACAAATTTTACTATTTTATACTATTTTTTATTATTTTGCCCCATATTGTTTCTCTTAATCTTATTTTCCTTAAAAGAAAAAACAACAAATTTATAATATCTTTAAACATAATATCCATATAAATGATTACTTTTTGGAGATGCTAATTTGAAAAAGACAAAGATTATCGCAAGCATTGGTCCGGCATCTGATTCTGTTGAAACAATGACTGAAATGGTTAATAACGGCATGGATTGTGCACGCATTAACCTTAGCCATGCTACAGAAGAGAGCATATTGAAAACAATAGAAGTTATCAGGGAAGTTCGTAAGATATGCAATCGGCCTATTGCAATTATGTATGACACCAAAGGGCCAGAATTCAGAACATTGGAATTTGAATCTGAAGGAGTTACTCTGGAAAAGGGAGATACCATTAGGATGAGCAAGACATGCATACAAGGCAATGAAGAGGAATTCGGAGTCAATCACAGTGAAGCAATCGACCTGATAGAAGTGGGAAACAAGGTGCTTATAGACAATGCTCTTCTTGAATTGGAAGTCATAGAAAAGCAAGATGATCATGTTGTCTTGGAAGCTTTAGGAGACGGAGACATTAAAAACCATAAGACCGTTAATGTTCCTGGAGTTGACTTGAAATTGGATTTCATTAGCGAAGCTGATGAAAGGGATATCTCATTTGCAGCAAAGCATTCCTGTGACTATTTGGCTTTATCCTTTGTAACTTCAAAAGAGGATGTTATTGCAGCACGGAAAATAATTGAAGAATCAGGTGGAGACGCTCTAATCATCTCAAAAATTGAAAGCAGCAAGGGAATTGAAAATATAGATGAGATCATTGAAGTCTCTGATGGAATCATGGTGGCTCGTGGAGACTTGGGAGTGGAGGTTTCACTGGAGAAATTGCCAATGCTTCAAAAGGGAATCATTAAAAAATGCCGTGAAAAGGGCAAGTTTGCTATCGTTGCGACAGAAATGCTTGCTTCAATGTATGAAAGCCCAAGGCCTACAAGAGCTGAAGTTTCAGATGTGGCTAATGCAATATTGGACGGAACCGATTGCGTCATGCTATCTGGAGAAACCACTGTTGGAAAGCATCCAGTGGAATCCGTTGAAATGATGAGCAGAATCTGCAAATACGTTGAATCAACTATCGATTATACAAAGCATACTGCATATAAGGGAACAATAGAAGTTAGCGATACAATTGCTAAATTGGTTATAGAGGCAGTTGAATATTTAGACATTAAACTGATAGTTACACCTACCATGACCGGTTACACAGCACGTAAGATCAGTAATTTCAGGCCAAACCCTCTTATATTAGCATGCTGCCCATCTAAGCACATTGCTGAGAAAGTGGTTTTGAACTTTGGAGTTAAGGCTGTGATAACAGACATATTCAGCAACACCTCAGAAATGGCAAGGAACCTTAAGAAAATAGCTAAAGAGGAATTCAATTTGAATAAAGGGGATTTAATAGTGATTACTGGAGGATTCCCATTAGGAGAAAGTGAAAAAACCAATGCCATAAGAATAGCTGAAATAGATTTCTGAAAATGGAGATTTACACTTATGAAATTAAGCAGAAAAAAACCATTAAAAAATTTAAATCCATTTTAAAAAAGCAGATAATTAAAATATAAAAATAGTAAAAAAGAGAAAAGAAAAAGTTTTGATCAAACTTTTTCTAAAAGTTTGAATTATAATAATTCTTTTCTTAAATCAATAGTGTCCTTTAAGTCTGGTCCAGTTGAAATGATTGTTACTGGGACACCAGTCTCTTGTTCTATTTCTGAAATGAACGCTTTGGTTTCTGCAGACAATTCACCATAATCCTGAACACGAGCGCAATCATATAACTTGTCTACACAGGTTAAAGCTATTTGAGTAGCTCCATTGATTCTGCAGGATTCCTTAGCAAGTTCCATATCAAAGTAACCGATTCTTCTACGTCTTCCGGTTACAACACCATACTCTTCAAGACCTTTGCTTTCCGCTTCCTCTTGAGTCATTTCTGTTGGGAAAGGACCTTCTCCAACACGGGAAATGTAAGATTTGAATACATTGATGACCTCATCCACTTTAGTTGGCCCTACACCAACATCTGCTGCAAAGGTTGATGCGGTAGTGTCTTTACTGGTTACATATGGATAAGAACCGTAATAAAGTGAAAGGGCGAATCCTTGTGAGCCCTCAATGAATACATCCTCTCCATTGTCAATAGCTTCATTGCATGCAATGGAAACATCAGCAAGATAATCTTCAAGTTCAGGAACATCCTTTGCAAGGCCAACTGACCTCATTACACGGTCTGAATTAGCAGGTCCACAACCTGATCCTGTACTTCCAATCTTTTTAGCCAAATGCTCGGAATTCTTATCTCTAGACATGTGTTCTTCAGTGATTATAGCACATCTTGGGTCTACAGACATTCTTTCCTTTACATCATATTTCTTTAAGTCTTCAAATTCCTTAAACAATACATCTGGGTTTACTAAAACTCCTGCACCGATCATAAGTTTAGCATCCTTATGTACAAAACCAGAAGGAGTTAATCTTAAACCATATTTTTCTCCATTGAATTCAACAGAATGCCCTGCATTTGGCCCGACTCCTGCACGAGCAATAATGCTTGGTTTATCATTATCACAAAGGTAAGTGATGCATTTTCCTTTACCTTCATCTCCCCAAGCTCCACCAACTAGTATACTACAAGTCATTTAAAATCTCCTTTTAAAAAATCATTTTAGTTAGTTTTATTAGTTTTCATTATTTTTATTAGTTTTAGTGTAGTCTTAAGCATAGTTAAATATAGTTTACTAGAATAGTTCATTTTAAACTATTTAAATTAAATAAATAGTTCATTGACCATATATATTTTATTTTTTAACATTTATAAATATTATCATGAACTGAAAAATTAAAAAAATAGCTTGAAAAAATAAACAAAATAATAGAAAAATAAAAAAAATAGAAAGAATATTGAAAATTCTTAAGCATCTTCCAATATTTCCAATAGCTTTTGAAGGTAGAGATATCTCTCATACTTGAATTGCTCATTGTTTGCTAAAAAGGCATCCAAGACATGTGAATTCATTTGACGCAAGATGGATAATTGAATGATATTCTTTACATCCTCATCTATTTTTCCCTGAAGAATCAATTGTCCGAAGCCAGTGGCGATTATTGTATAATCCAAACTCATCAATTCCTCATAAAAATCCATATCCTGAATGATTTTCAATATGTTTTCACTTTCAATAATATCATCATTGAAATCCTCCAAATCCAGGTCCCAAGATTCTAGAATCCATATGAAACATTCGATTATTGGAGTTTTTGGATTTTCATCTAGCCACTCGGATATTTCACAAAATGCAATGTATGCCTCTTCACAGCCAAAAGGAGAAAGTTCATCAGTAGCATCCCAGAAAAACTTATAGTCAGCAATTTTCACTGCACGGTCATTTGGAATTTCTCCAAAGAAATAAGAATTTTTATCCAAATAATTATAACCTTTTTTCAATTGTTCCATAAATTCACCAAAACGCTTATTTTAAAGGAAACTCTTCGCAAAGAGGGTCTTCTTTATACTCCTTATCTGTTCCTTTCTTATTCCAATAATCCAAATAATACATCATCCAGGTATTTGAAACCCTTTTGATCTCATCATCATTCAAGGCTTCGAAATCATTGAAGAAATTTATAAAGTCTCCACCTACTGCAATGGCTATTTCCTCACATTCAAAGGACAATAGAAAATCATAATTCTCATTCCCATTACTTTTATCTGCCAAAACCTTCTTAAACTTGTATTTTCCTTCAATTTCGCTTAAATAATCATGATTCTGGAATTTGAAATCCATGACCTTTTTTGAAAATTCCTGATAGAAATAGGGATATCTTAAAGAGAGATATTCATTGGAATTTAACAAATGATTCAGATAATCCTCATCGAATCTTAAGAAATCAAGATTTTTCTTTTCATTAAAAAAGACTGCCAAATAAATGTTCTGGCCAAATCTAATGGCTAACTCTCCCCTATATGAGTTGTCTATAATAGGCCTTGAAGACAATTTGAGATTCTCAAATTCAAGATAAAGTGAATCTGAATTGTCATCTATTTCAAGCCAAGTCCACTTCCCTTGTGAAATGGCATCTTCAATAATCTCTTTTGATCTATTGTTCATTTTCTTCACTGTTTAATCTGATAAAGTCTTCAAGGGCTCCATCCATGGAATATTCCTTTCCATCAAATTGCTTTTTCCAATTGAAATTCTCTATTTCAATTATTTCATCTACAGATTCGCCCCAATTGATTTCAAAACCATACTCTTTAAGGGTTTTAACTATCTTTTTAGCTATTTCCAAACCCTTTTCCTCATCGTATTCAAAATCTCCGAAAGCGATGTTCAATGCATTATCCTCTATCACACTTTCAATATCCTCAAAGGCATAGAAACAGAATCCAATAGGGTTGTATTTATTATTCCTTAAATGTACAAAGAGTTCAAATGAGTCCTGAATTCCCTCTTCAATGTCATAACCGGCATTATGGATGGAAATGATCTTTTCCTTTGTCAAATCGCAAAATGCATTCCTCAAGTTGATGAAATCATCTGAATCTCCATCTAAATCTTCAAGACTTTCCTTATTTTCCAAAAAGAGTTTAGAGATTAAATCATCAGATATGTCCTCTTCGATAAACTCATCAGCAATGATTTCCAATATCTCATCATCACCATAAAAACCGCTCTTTACCAATAGCTGGATTTCATAATTGATCTCATCAATCAGTTCCTTATCCATAATAACACCCAATTAGACTTTAATTAGATAACTAATGCAAATTATAAAAAAAGTGGAAAAATAAAAAATAAAAAAATGGAAATCATTAAGCTCTAATGATTTTAATGGTATAAATGTTCTTTCTTTCAGTCAAAGTGACAACAATTGTGTCGTCTCCAATCTTAACAACGCAAAACTCATCTCTGTACTTGTATTCATAACCTTTAATTTCAGCATAACCTCTTAAAGCCTTTAAATGATTTACTTCAAATTTACGATGGAAATCATTAATGACATTTGCAAATACGTCAATGTCATCAGTAATCTCTATCTCATCAGACTCAATGCTTACAAAGAATACAAATCCTCCATAATTAACAGCACAATATGCATCATTGCTAAAGAGGGAAGATACTGTCATAGTCAAAATATGAGCTTCAGACAAGTTTGCTGCAAAGACATTTTCAAAAAATTGTGGAACATTCTGTTCTTGACCAAATTCCCTTATTGCCTTTGCCTCTTCGATTAAATCTTCTGGAAAACCTATATCCTCGTTATCCCATGCCCAGGACCAGGTATCCTCATCAGGATCCAAGAATCCAATCAATTGAATAGGAAATTCCTTATCGCCAAACCTGACAATTCCCTTTTCAATATCCAATTCAGGTTCAGCATCTCCAACAATGCTTGATAATATTTCCTGCTTTTCTAATGCCAAAGCACCATATTTAGAGAATAAATCCTGTAAATCATCATTTTCTTCAATTAATAAAGAATTAACTTCCATTTCTTTCACCAAAATAATTAATAAATAAAAATAAACAAGTAAAAAATAAAAAAATGAGAAGATAAAAATCTAAATAATTCCAGATTTAATCTAGAATGATAATTTAGAAATTCTGCTCATAGCTTCCTTAGTGTTTTCTAAAGTATTGAATGCAGTTAATCTTAAGTAGCCTTCTCCGCTTGGACCGAATCCAGAACCAGGAGTACCAACGATATTAGCCTCTTCCAAGAGCAAATCAAAGAAGTCCCAGGATTCCATGTCGTTTGGAGTCTTTACCCAAATGTAAGGGGAGTTCACTCCACCGTAAACATTCAATCCAATATCGGATAAGCTTTCACGAATGATTTTAGCATTTTCCAAGTAATATTCAATGTTTGCCATGATTTCCTTTTGTCCTTCTTCAGTGTAAACCGCTTCTGCAGCCTTTTGAACAGGATATGAAACACCATTGAACTTGGTGGTTTGTCTTCTGTTCCATAATGCGTTTACAGATTGCTCAATGCCTTCAGCATCCTTGATCTTGATATCCTTAGGAACAACGGTGTAAGCGCAACGTGTACCAGTGAAACCTGCAGTTTTTGAAAAGCTTCTGAATTCAATAGCAACTTCCTTTGCACCTTCAATTTCATAGATTGTGTGAGGCACATCGTCTTCAGTGATGAAAACTTCATATGCTGCATCGAAAAGGATAAGAGCATCGTTTTCTTTTGCATATTCCACAAATTTAGCCAATTCATCTTTTGTTAAAGTGGTTCCAGTTGGATTGTTTGGGAAACAGAGATAAATTAAGTCAACAGGTTCACTTGGAAGTTCAGGAACGAAGTTATTTTCTTCAGTGCAAGGAAGGTAAACGATATTTTCATACATTCCATCATCCTTGATGTTTCCTGATCTGCCTGCCATTACATTAGTGTCAACATATACTGGATAAACAGGGTCAGTCACTGCAATTACGTTATCCAATGCAAATATTTCCTGAATGTTTCCGGTATCACATTTTGCACCGTCTGAAATGAACACTTCATCAAGATCCAAATCCACTCCCCATTTGTTGAAATCATTTTTAATGATAGCTTCTGCTAAAAAGTCGTATCCTTGTTCAGGACCATATCCCATAAAGGAATCCGCTTCAGCCATTTCATCAACTGCATCCTTAAAAGCCTTGATTACAGTAGGGACTAATGGTTTAGTTACATCTCCAATACCCATTTTTATAACATTCTTTTCTGGATTTTCTTCCATATATTTAGCTGCACGTCTATTTACTTCAACAAAAAGATAACTGTTTTGCAATAAAAGATAGTTTTCATTAATCTTTACCATGTTTATACCTCAGAATAATTTAAAAAATTTAAATAATTAAAATTATTAGTTAAATCTAAAACATCAAAATTACAATTAATATAATTATACCTTAAAATCTAAAATAGCTAACATTAACTTAATTAATAATTTCTAACTAAATTTCTAACTATTTAACAATTAGATATTTATTAAATATATTATTTAAAATTGTTTATTAATAAAATGGAAATATAAAAAATTCTAAAATTTTTTTAAAAATTTGCAGATTGAAAAAAATATAAAACTAATGTATAAATAAAATAAAAAAGATATACATATAATACTATAAGATAATGTATCATTTAGTATACATTAATCATTAATTGTTCTATATTATACTTACAGATTAGAGAATATATTAGAACTCACAAATATTTTAAAATAAGATTAATTCGGTGAAAAAATGAAAGAAATGACAGC
>NZ_JAFRJO010000070.1 GCF_017432245.1 Methanobrevibacter sp. | reverse complement strand
CCTTTAGCATTGGAAATGTCAATGTCTAATAATGGGCTGCTTAATGCTTCATGTACAGATTCAATAGCTCTGTCGCCAGATTCAGATTCTCCCATACCAATCATTGCCATACCGGAACCTTTCATAATAGAGCTAATATCAGCAAAGTCTAAACTAATGAGTCCAGGTTTGGTAATGAGTTCAGTGATTCCTTTAACAGCTCTTCCTAAGATTTCATCTGAAGCCATGAAAGCTTTGTTTAAAGGAAGGTTAGGAGCAACTTCTAATAATTTATCATTAGGAATGACAATTACAGTGTCAGCATTTTCTTGAAGTTTTTCTAAACCTATTTCTGCATTTTCTCTTCTTTTTACACCTTCAGCAGAGAATGGCATGGTTGCTACAGCAACAGTTAAAGCACCAGCTTTTTTAGCCACTTTTGCGATTACAGGAGCAGAACCAGTACCAGTTCCACCACCAAGACCACATGTAACAAATACCATGTCAGCGCCATCTAATTCTTCTCTAATGTCTTCTTCACTTTCTTCAGCAGATTCTTCACCGATGGTAGGTTCTCCACCAGCACCGAGACCACCGCAGGTTTGTCTACCTAAAAGTAATTTCTTATCAGAGACACTGTAGAATAAGTCTTGAGCATCAGTATTTACAGTAATAGTTTTTGCACCTTCAATACCTATTTCATTTAATCTTGAAATGGTATTGTTTCCTGCACCACCAGTACCAACTACAATAATGTTAGCACGGCTTCCTTCAATGATTTTTAATAATTCTTCATCTAAATCATCACTTGATTTTTTAGGAGCAGAATTTTCAATGGTTTCTTCTGATCCTTTAATTGCATCATCTATAAATTTCACGAGTAAACCCCACAAATTTTATTAATTTAAAAATTATTTATAATAAGTATAAATTATTTACTATTATTTATTAAATATGTTTAAAGTAATATTTAAATGTAAATGAAATATTACCAAAAAATTTATAAAATTTTTAAATTTGTATTTAATTAATTTTCAAATTTGATTTTTAAATTAGTATTTTTATTATTAATTTTATAGTATATAACAATTGCCCATTAACTTTATAATAAATAAAGAAAGAAAAAAGTTTTAATAAACTAAAACTAAAATCAAGCTTTATCTTGGCATAGCTATGACTTCATGGAATTTCATATCAAATACATTAGTCATATTAGCTGCGGTCATAACAACAGCAGTATCTACTCCATGACCAGTTCCACCAATTGCTATTATCTCTTCACCTACTGGAATCAATCCTGCATCCGCAAGCATGATGGAGATTTCTGCACAAACCTTAAATCCTTGACAGATTGTTCTGTAGGTTGCTGCAATGATTTCCACAGGGGTAGCTCCTCCAAATTTTTTGGAAATGCTTTTACCCACACCACTTAAGGCATGTGATCCCATAAATGTTACAATACCCTCTTCTTCAAGCTTAGCCCTAGTTTCTTCATCCATTTGTGCTTTATTTGCTTCCTTAAAACCTACATGATGGGAACAGTTTACAATAGTTACATCTAAATCCTTCAATGCATCATTGAGTTTTAATGCACTTGCACCAGTAGAGGATGCAATAGCTACATATTTTATATCAGAGCCTTCCAATCTTTCTTTAACAAGTTCGATAAGTGCATCGGTATTTTCAACACCTGGTTTTTCAAAATAAGTGATTGTCTTTTCCATAAAACTTCTCCTATAACTATAATTTAAAATTTAAAATCATATAAAATTTAAAAATTCTATAAGTTTATACAATAATAATTATATATTTACTAATATAAAATTATACTATTAATTGATTTAATAATTGGTTTAATTATTGAATTAATTATTGAATTAATTTTGAAGTTTAATTTATTAAATTTTTATTATAATTTTTGAAATGATGAAGATAACATGACAACTAATCCAACCTATAAAGAAGCTGAAACCATAGACGGTCAAAAATATAAATATGTTGAAATAAAAGGATACAAGGTAATTCCTATTGAAACACATTATATCAAACCTAATGAAAGCATAGACTTTATGATAGAAGACATCTCCAAATTAGCTGAAGATGGAGATTACTTGGTTATAGCAGAAACACCTATCTCTGTATCACAAGGACGATTAGTTGATGAGGCAGATTACACCCCGTCATTTAAAGCAAGTTTCTTAGCGACATATTGGAGCAAATACCTTTGGGGATACGTTCTTGGACCGCTTCTTGGAATTAAGGAAAGAACCATTAAAAATTTAAGAAAACTTCCAGAAGAATCCAAAAGACATAAAGAAGTTGTTTTGCAACTTTACGGTTGGAAACATGCATTGAAGCCAGCTTCAGAAGCAGGAATAGACTTAAGCAATGCTCCAGGAACATGCGTATCATTGCTTCCAGAAAATCCTGAAAAAGTTGCAAAAGAAATCAGTGCAGACATAAAAGACAAAACAAACAATACTGTAACAACATTAATTATAGACACAGATGCAACATACAGAAGAGGAAAGAAATATTTTACAGGTCTTCCGATAGCCATTCCTGGAATTGAAGCGGATAAAGGTGTTTTTGGATACACATTAGGACAGCTTTCAGAAAACTTGGGATCAACTCCTTTAGGTTGCTCAAGAGAAATAGATGTTGATGAGGCAATTAAAATAGCTAATATCGCTGAGGATTACCAAAAATCATTATCCACTGCAATGGAAACAATTTACAGTGTAAAAGACGTTTTAGATTCTGACACCCATGAAGTCACTGTAGAATCTTTAGATTCCATCATACATACTCCTGCAGTCTTAATTAGAAAATAAAAAATAATTAAAAAATTATTAAAAAAAGACAAATTATGAAAAAATTAAAAAAAAGAAATTCAAATTAAAAAAAAGAAATTCAAATTAAAAAAAAAGAAATTCAAATTAAAAAAAAAGAAATAAAAAGAATTAATTATTTGCCATTAATTCTTCAATGACTCTAATCTCTTCTTTTTTGCTATTTATTCTATCTTGATTATCTTCAAATACTAATTCTTCATCACACATTGGACAAAGGAATTCTACTGTTGAAGCATCTTCAAAGTCAAGACGATAGTGCCCTAATGGACAAACGAAGAACATGTTATTTTCCAAATATTCCAATTCTTCTTTCAATTTCTTCAAATCTTCACTTAATATAACAAACTCTAATTTTTTGTATTCCTTATCATTAAATTCCCAATCATAAGTATACCATTGAGTTTCTTTGTCTTTATCCCTTTTGTAACTAGCCAAACGCATATCATATAATTTATAAAGGATCTTTCTAACGATATTTAACTTACAGACGATTTTTTCAGAAATATCTTCATCTGTAGTAAATCCATTTTTAAGACAATTTATAATTTCATCATATGAAAGATACCATAATTTAGTGTTCTTTTTCTTAATATGAACTGCTTTGGTTTTTTTAGTAGTTTTAGCTTTACTTTTCTTAGATTTTTCCTTATCAGACTCTTCTTCATCTTTTTCTGCATCTTTTGCATCATTGTCTACTTTTTCTTTAAGTTCGGCAATTTCAGATTCTGCATCAACTTCTTTTTTGACAACTGCAGAATCATTATCATTTTCTAAATCTGCATTGATACTTTTATCTTCAGAATCTTCTAAGTCCTCATCTTTTTCATTGCCCTTAGCTTCTTCTTTATTTTCAGGGGCTTTATCATTAGACTTAGCACTGTTTTCTTTTTTATCCTTACTCTTTTCAGCACTTTCTTTTTTCTCTTTAGATTTTTTATCTAAATCAATGAAATTATCATACAAAGTGTTTAATCCTTTTCTTGTGAATTTTTCTTGAGATTTCTCTAAAATATCTGCATTTTCTTTGAGAAATTCTTCAAAACATTCTAAGTCAAGCTTGAAATGTTTAGCCATATCTTTATTAGAGAGCTCTCCACGCTTGAGCAATTCAATTAAATTTAAAGAATTAACACCCATCTCCAAATGATAAATAAAATTATCATTTAATGAGGATAATATTTCTTGAGAGCAGGTTTCTTTAGTTTCTTCAAGAAGATCAGCACTTTCATCTAAAAAACTTTCAACAATCTTATTTTTAAATGATCCTAACATAGCTTTAGAAAATTTCTTTTTGGTTTTTTCTAAAAGTTCTGGGTCTTCATCGAAGAATTGGTCAACAAGTTCAATGTCTAATTTGACCTTTTTTACCATTTCCTGTTTAGTAAGTTCTTCTTTCTTATAAAAATCAATTAAACTTAAACAAACCTCATGAATCTTCAAAGTATAAACTAAATTAGTAGTTTCGAGAGTTTTAAGAGCTTTATCAACTTCTTTTTCAGTTAAGTTAGTACCTTTAGCTATCTCTTTAATAGTACTTAACTTATCCAAAGGCCATTCTTTAAGACATTTGATAACATCTATGGCCTCACTATATTCGAATATCTCAGGAAATAAATTTTGAATAATAGGGTCTCTTAACATAATATAGTCTTCCTTATAAATATTTAAATTTTAAAGCGAAATTAAATTAAAAAAATTACTTAATAGTAAATGATTTAATAAATTACATTATATTATTATTTATTTACACACTATATTATAAATGTAATGTTTTTATAAAAATGATTAAAAAAATAATGAAAAAATAAATAATTAAAAAATAAAAATAGCAAAAATAAAAAAAGAACTAAGTCAACAAATATAAAAAATGAAAATAGAAGGAATAAAAGAGAAAAATAATAATGAAAATGAAAAAAAGGAGTTGAGAAATAATATGCAGATTATAAAATAGAAACTTTTAAGACTCCTTTTACTTTAAGGAATTCATTTAAAAGTTCTCCAGGTATAGCATCCTCTGTAATGATTGTCAAAACTGGATTTGCATTAAACCTAGTGTCTCCGGCATAAGCTTGACGAATGCTGATGTTGTGCTTGCTCATAATCCAAGCCACTTCAGCAAGAATTCCATCACTTTCTTCACCAGCTTCCACTTCTATAACACCTAAATTCAAGTTTTTTGCAATGTTTTTTATCAAGGTTCCTGCAGGAATAATATTTGAAAATATTTCATACAACTCTTCATCAGCAATAATGACATCCACGGTGGATTTGATTACTCTACGATCAACATCAGCAGAAGCAGCCAATGCAGAATCGCTTATTTTTAAATCACCACAATATATTTTCCCATCTTCACTTATTCTTAATCCTAACTCAAACATCTTTTGAGCTACAGCCATTCTTGCAGGATATTTACTGAACTTTAAATTTAAACTTTCCCACATTATATCACCAAGATACTTATCTAAAAATATATTGTACTTTTAAGTATATAAATGTATACTAATACATAAAAATGTACATTAAAAAATGGCATTACAAAGATTTAGTATTAATGTAAAATAAAAATATCTAAAAAAAGACGATAGAAGATTTAGTATTAATGTAAAATAAAAAATATCTAAAAAAAAGACGATAAAATTGACAGAAAGTGTAAAAATTTGAAAAAATAAGTAAAATCAGTAAAAGTAGGCTAGCTGGGATTCGAACCCAGGACCTCACGGTTATCAGCCGTGCGCGCTGACCAGGCTGTGCCACTAGCCTATATAACAAATACAAGTATTACTAATTATATGTAATCTAATATATAAATCTTTTGTTAAACAAGATTTTGATAAAAAAACAGAAAATCATTGAAATGCAAAGAAAATTTTAAATAAAAAATAGAGTAATTAAGTTTAAAAAAACTTAATTATCTTTGTTAAGCATCTCATTAAGAGAGTCAGCCATTACGTGACCTTCAATGATGAGTTTAACTTTATCGATTCCTTCAACTTTTAAAGCTTCAGCTTTAGCTTGAGCAGCAATACGGGTAACACTCATACAACCTGGGTTAGTAGGTTTAATTACGATCTCAGCAGTTGAACCTTCAATTGCAATAGATTGTACAATACCCATTTCTACAATACTTACGCCCATGTGAGGGTCGTTTACTACAGAAACTGCATCTTTTACAGCAAGTGCTAATTCTTCAGACATTTTATCTCCTCAATATTTTTTTAAATAATTGTTTTTTAATAATTGTTTAATTAAATTAGTGATAAGAATAAAATTTTAAATTTTATTTCCTAACAAAAAGTTAATAATATAACTATTGTTTTAATTATATTTAAACTTATCAATAATAATAAAAATATGTATATAAATATTAAATAAATAAACCTTTATTTATTATATTATTTTATTTCAAAAAAGGAAAGAAAAAACAATTAGTTTTTCTTCCTGTGTCTAATCTTTACACCAATACCATTTCTTAACTCGACCATTTCACGACCAGTCAAGACAGCTTTTCCAACAGCAACGACTTCATCATTTCTTACGACAACAACTTCATCCTTTGGAAGAATGCTTGGATCTGCATTTACAATACCTGGAGCAAACAAGGAGTTTGTCTTTAAGTCAAAGTCTATTTCAACTACATGAATGCCAAGCTCAGCAAGTCTTCTTCCTCCCTCAAGGTTAAGGGTGTATAAGCCAACATCCCTATTTAGTAGAGCCACTGTCTTTCCATTGGAATAAAGGGTTCTGTGATATCTTCCTTTAGCAACAACATCATCAGTGATCATTGCTTCAGCTTCTGCTCCAAACTGATATTTGGCAACAGATCTAAGCTCATTTAAAACCCTATCCCTATGTTTGGTCTTAGGATATTTCTTAAGTTCTTCCCTTAAGTTAAAAATGGATTGTGGAGAAGTTGGCCTGCCACCATCACATACATAAGTGCAGTTATCCAAATACTCACGACAAACCTCTTCGTAGCCTCCTTCAACATTTGCTATTACAGGTTTGTCTCCAACATAATCTCGAAGAAGCTCTCCAGCCAATCTTATCTCATCATCATTCCAATCACCTGAAACAGCCACATCATAGGATTGGATTGGGAAGGTGTTTTCCAATTCCCTTGGACAGATTCCGAATGGAGAAGTTACAATTACTTCCTGATAACCTTTGGTAGCCCTTCTGAATTTTTGGTGAGACTGAGAATTGGAGTATGGCTTTTTCATACTGCATGGAAGTGCAACTACAACATCACCTAAAGGTTCCATCATAGCCATCCTTTGCCTCCATCTAACAACTTCAGGCCTGTATAATGACTCATCACTTGAACAAATAACTTTCATTCTTTTCCTCGTTAAAATTATAAAATTAAAATAAGATAAACAATCAACATTATAAGATTAATACCAATTTAATATATAAACTTCATTAATAAAATAGTTTATTTAAGAAATTTTTTAGTTTTTTAATAAATTTTAGTTTATTTAATAATTTTTTAATTATTCAAATCTTAAAACAAGCTCTTCATGTATTTTCCTGAGTTTTTCTATTGATGGATGATTTTCACCTAATTTCCTTTTCCATTTTTCAATTGTGAACTCAAGATCCACTTCATCAGCACCATTGAATAGATTATCTGCATGGGAAACTATCTTTTCCTCCAATGTTTGAGGAGTGTAATCCTTTATAGGCAATCCTAATTCTCTAGCATCATCTTCGCTAAGGCCAGTTCCGATATGCCTTTCAACGATATTGATTATCTCCTGAGGATATCCTCTTTCCTTAAGTATTTGAGCGCCAATCACTGCATGTTCAATTGAATTGGTTTTGGATCTACCTATATCATGAAGCAATCCTCCAACCCTTACGAGTTCCATATCAACATCCTCAAAATTGGATGCAATTTCACATGCCTTTCTTGAAACTCCCTTGGAATGCTCAATTACCCATTGAGGACAATTCAATTCCTTCAACAGTTTTATTTCCTCATCCATATAATCACAATTAAAATAAAGTCATTAAAACTTAATAATAGAAATAATATTAAACAAATTATTAATTAAAAATAGTAAAGAAATTAGTTTAAAAATTTTTAAACAATATGTTCAATTTAAAATGTCGATTCTCAAATAAAAATTAAAAAAAAGAAATAAAATGAAAAAGACTATAACATGTCTTTCATCATTTTTTCACGTTCTTTGTCTTCTTCTTCTAACATTTCCAATAATTCATCCCAGGATTCTAAAGATTCCTTTGCAGCTTCTTCAGATAATTTTTCAATAGCATATCCTGCATGAATCAATACATAATCACCAATTTCCACATCTGGAAGAAGATCCAATTTAGCATTTTGCCTTACTCCTCCAAAGTCTGCAGCGCAAATGTTAGATTCAGTGTCAATCTCTACAATTTTAGCTGGTGCAGCAATACACATTAACAACAACTCCTTTTATTTATTTAAACGATTTATTTAAATGAATTAATTAATTTAAAATCTTAAATTAAAATCACTTTTATTTGATATTTTTATTATTAGTTTTTAGATTATATAAATATTTTTATTTTATCAAACAATTCTTTAAAAAAATAAGGAAAGTATTAAAAAATTAGGAAAAATTTATGTAAAAAATAAAATTCAAAACAGCACAAAAAAAATTGAAACAAAAATTAAAAATCAAGAAACATGAAATTTAAATCTAATCCTTTTATTTTTTAGAAAATGTTTTGTTTTAATTAAAATAGTTTGAAGTATTACTAAAAAGTTTATATATTATAAGATATATAAATTACTTTATCAATATAACTTTAATAAAATTAAAATAAACTGAATTTTAATTTTTGGAGTTTATCAATTATATTGATATTAATTTGGAGGAAATTATTTATGCATATTATGGAAGGATATTTACCATTAACATGGTGTATTGTATGGTTCATCATATCATTCATCATCGTTGCATTTGGTATTTATCAAATCAAAAAAATCGTAGATGAAACCCCTGAATCCAAAGCTTTACTCGCTGTAAGTGGAGCATTCATGTTCATCTTATCATCTTTAAAATTACCATCTGTTACTGGAAGTTGTTCTCACCCTTGTGGTAACGGATTAGGTGCAGCATTATTCGGCCCTGCTGTAACTGCTGTACTCGCAACTATTGTACTTATTTTCCAAGCTTTATTACTCGCACACGGTGGATTAACCACTTTAGGTGCTAACATTTTCTCAATGGGTATTGTAGGCCCATTCATCGCTTGGTTAGTATACAAAGGATGTCTTAAAGCTAATATTTCATCAACCATTGCAATCTTCTTTGCAGCATTCTTAGGTGACTTATTAACTTACGTAGCTACTTCATTCCAATTAGCTTTCGCATTCCCTGCTCCTACTTTCGGCGCAGCATTAACTGCTTTCTTAACTATCTTTGCAGTTACCCAAGTACCATTAGCTATTGGTGAAGGTATCTTAACCGTAATTATATGGGACAGATTAAAAGCTTACAAACCAAAATTATTAGACAAATTAGGTGCATTAGCTCCTAATGAAGCATAAGGTGATTAACATGAAAACATCAACATTAATTATTTTAGCAGTAATCTGTGCAATTATCTTCATTGCACCATTAGCAATGTATAATGGTCATGGGGAAGATGATGGATACTTTGGTGGATCTGACGATGCAGCAAGTGAACAAATTGAAGCTACTAACTTCGAACCTTGGTTCTCTTCAATTTGGGAACCACCTAGTGGTGAAATAGAAAGTTTATTATTCGCTCTTCAAGCAGCTATAGGAGCAATCATTATAGGTTACTTCTTCGGTTACTGGAGAGGACAAGGTAAAGAAGAATAATTCTTCTTTATCCATTTTTCTTTTTTTT
>NZ_JAFRJO010000069.1 GCF_017432245.1 Methanobrevibacter sp. | reverse complement strand
TCCTCTTCCTCTACGTTGGTGTATTAATCGTTTTCCCATAATCAATCCTCCTTAGAATACTCCCATTTTAACAGCTACATCTTCAGCTTCGCCTTCTTCAGTAAGTTTGACATAAGCTAATTTAATACCTTTTGGAGTAATGTGAGTGTTTACTCTTGCTACTTCTTGGCCGTATAGCTGTTCAAAAGCTTTTTTGATTTGAGCTTTTGTAGATGTTCTTCTAACAACAAAAGCAAGTTCGTTGTTTTGATCAATTAAATTCATAGTTTTCTCAGTAACATGAGGTTTAACAATAATTTTATAAGGATCCATAAATATCCACCTTCTTAAACTATACCTAATAAATTCTAAAACGAATTTATTGGAATAATCCTCCTAATTTTTCAACAGCGGACTTAGTATAAACAGTTAACCTACCAGCATGAGTACCAGGTGCTAATAATTCAGCATTTAAGTTTTCTGCTGTAACGACTTCTACACCAGCATGGTTTCTTGCACCTAAGCCAATGCCTTTGTCTTCAGCTACAACCACTAATGGTCCTTTGCTGGATTTGTATTTACGTCCTCTTGTTTTTCCTCTACCTGCTCTTATATGTTTACTGTTTTTAGCTTTAATGATGTCATCGTAAACTCCTAATGCTTTGAAGATTTCACGAGTTTCACTAGCAGTCTTAACAGTTTCCAAATCATCTTCAACAATAATAGGAACTTGTTCGAGATTTTCGATTTTATGACCTCTGCCAGCAACCAATTCTTCATTGGTAGTAGCTGCAACAGCAGATCTGATTGCAAATCTTCTTTCTTTATTGTTTACTTTTTCGTGATGATTCTTTTCAGCTCTTACAGGGTGAGCTTTTCTTCCACCTTTAGCTTGTGGAACGAATGCTGCTCTAGCACCGCTTTTGATTCTAGGTACCATAGCTGCACCTCTACCGGATCCCCAAGATTCTGCAGAAGTTCTTTTACCTGCCATAGGGTCATTACCCCAAGGTTGAATTCTAGCAGATTGAGCAGAGAGAACTGCTCTTTTAATAAGGTCAGGTCTGTATTCTTCACTAAAAATAGCAGGAAGTTCGATTTCTTCTTTTACTTCCCCTTGAATTGAATAAACGTTAACTTTCATATTCTAACCCCTCTATACACCTTGCTTGGAAGCAGTACTAATAAATTCAATTTGAGGAGCTGCTTCATCAGCTTTCTTAGGTCTGATAGCTTGTCTAAGAATTACTAATCTCTTAGTAGGGCCAGGGACTGAACCTTTAACTAATACATAGTCGTTTTTAACTAAACCGTATCTAATAAATCCACCATCAGGGTTAACTGCATCCACTTCAGATACATCTCCGATTTTTAAGACTTTCTTATTAAATTCGGTTCTTTTGTGGTATCCCATTTGACCTGCTTGTGCAACAGTCCACATAGTTCTTTCAGGAGACCAAGGACCAATGGAACCTACGTGTCTTCCTTTTCCACTTCTCATAGCTTTACCATATTGAATTCTAATATTCCATCTTTTTACAACCCCTTGGACTCCTTTTCCTTTAGTGGTTGCAATAGCGTCTACATATTGTCCTTCATTAAAGATATCGCTTGCTCTGACTTCTTCACCTAATAAATTAAGTGCATAATTTAATTTTTCTTCAGCAGAACTTCCACCTAATGCACATTCAAAGATTTCAGGTTTTTTCTTAGGTACACTAGCCATTTTAGGGTTAGTGTGTACTAAAACTCTAACTTCTTCAGTTTTGTCTAAAGCGTCTTGTATTTTTGCAATAGCTTCAGATTTATCATAGTCTTTAGGAAGAGTAATTTTCCTAGAGAGCTCTTCATCCAAATTATCTGCAATAACTTCGGTGATAGCTTTAAGTCCATGAGCAGTTTTTTCGTATGATCTTATCCCCATGATTACAAGGGGTGGTACTTCCAAAACAGTTACAGGAGTGAAAACAGTCATACCGTGGGATGGAGAATTCTTATCATTGTCTACAACCATAGCATGAGTCATACCTGCTTTGTAACCTGCAAGACCTAAAAGTTTTGGTTCTTCATTACTTGGCCAAGCTTTGATTCTTGGAGTTTCTTTAGCTACTCTCTTACGAGGGCTAAATGCCACAGAACCTTTTCTTGGTTGGTGATGTCTTACCATTCTTTTCCTCCGTTTCTATAATTTTTTCCTATAATTAATCAGTCTAATCTATTAAAATATTTTAATTTCTATTAATCTATTAAAATAGATTCTTTTACAATTTGATTCATTGATTCAATCATTCGCTTTAAGGTGTCTAATCTTAAATTAAATCATTAATCAATAAAATCTCAGAATAAATAGCTATATTTGCTCTTTTAGTCAAATCGCTAAAATTCTACACTGTTTAAACTTGATTATTCAGTTTATGTTAATAATTTAGCATACAGTCTCCTAAATCATATCTAGATAGGGCATACAGTCTACCTTTAAATAAAACTATCTAGATTAAGACTGTAGAGGCAAAAATTAAACAGCATATAAGCTAAATAAAGCTAGATAAACGTGAAAAACAAGCTCAAACTTGTTTATGTACTTCTCAAAGATTTATTATAAAGTTGTCTAGACTTCATAACTTATCCCATGTCTTTATGGAATATCTCCTTTATGGAGCAAACTTTATAGTGTCTAATTATAAAGCAAATCCTTGAAAGCTAAAGCTGACAATAGCTAAAGCTTCGATCTATATGTTTTTTTAATGTATTTATAATATTACGTATTAACGCTACGTAAATGCGGAAGTTAATAATGAACTATTAACTTAAAGTATATTGAAAATAGCTAAAGTTGAAATTACAGCTTCTTCGGTTCTTACGGTCTCAGTTCCTTGATTTGGAATTGTATTTAACTTTATAGTTTCCCACTTGGAACTTTCCACATTTTCTGAAATAGAAGAATATGGGCCTCCGAACACGATAGCTATATGATTTGAACTTTCCACTTTAGATTTCAATTCGTCAAAAATAGTATCGATTGTATCTGCATACTTTGTAGTTTCAACCACAAAGTCGGGATTAACTAATTTTAAGCTATTTTTAAGACCTTTATTTGTAGATAATGTCTTAAATCCCCAGTAAATGTCATCTGGTTCATCAGGTGTGACTATTACCTCTTTAGCAAACTTAGTGATTTTAAATGAAAATATTTTATTCACAGTAAGTTGCTCTTTGCAAAACGCTAACTTATCCATACCTATATCTACAAAGGTACCTTTCTTATTCCTTTTTACAGTGTATCCTTGCCTGTAATCGCCTAATTCAGGCTTTCCAACAGGATGATGAGGCACTCTTAAAGGAGGCAAAATACCAACATGCCTTAATTCAGCCTTGATAGGGATTGCCTTTTTTCTAAGGTATTGTGGAGTATCCATATACTTGAGAATTTCAGCTATGAAATCTCCATCCTCAGTCTGTTCACTGTCAGGAATTGAAAGATCTTTATAAATCACGACTTCATCAACTTCAAACAAAGCTAAAGCCCTGCCAATTAAACCCACTTTTGATGTTTTTAATTTCAAGTCTTTAGTTTCTGCTAGAAATGAATTCGGTATAAAGACTGATACTTTATTGTTTTGCATATTATCAAATTTTAATTTTTAATCCATATGCAACATTGATAGAACATTTAATAAAGCATTTAGTCAAAAAGAGCTAAAATACCGATTAAATCTAAATCCGTAAAATAAGAAAAAATAAATATTCATGATTGACACGATTTAAATAGCTATAAAACATAGCCCAAGCTAAACCATCAAAAAACCTATGAAAATGATTCTTTACACTGATATTTAACATTAGACAGATGTTTAATACCAATAAATCATGAAAATTAAATAAAAAATTTAAAAATTTCTTATAAATTACATAATGTAGACATATAGATTAGTAATATTTAAGTTATTTATAGTATATAAAGGTTTTGCTAAAAAAAGTCAAAATTTAAAATCATCACTTAGAGCAATTGCCTTCTAATTGAGATAGATAATTTTTCATATCTTCCCACCAGTTATCATGAGGATTTTCAATTGGAGGAAAGCCAGGACCTCCATTGCCTTCTATCAAGCTGATATCATCTTCATCCAAACATACATCCCATCCTATCAAATGTAGGCCATCAGGAGCTAATTCATGAGCTTCTCTGCATAATTCAAGAATTTCCTCCCATCTTGGAATGGTTTCCCCATATAACTGAACTCCAGAATCAGGATGCTTTTCAACATCAAAGATCTGATAATTCATGCCTTTATGGATTTTACCTGTGTGATGATCTATTGGAAACCTAATGCCTCCGCTATGGATATTGTCTACAATTGCCCCCTTAACTCCAACTCTAAGATATGCAAAGACAACATCAGTTTTTCCATTGAGGGAAAAAGTGCAAACCCTAATGGTATTTAAAGAGGATGGGTTAACCTTATGAAGCCAACCGGTCTGTTCATGATACTCTTCAACAATATATGGCTCATTTTGAGATAGAACTTCTTCATATATCTCTTTATACCCCATTTCAGAAGTATCAAAAACAGCTATTCCTTTGCCTCCCTTTCCTATTCTCCTTTTGGCGATGAGCCTATCGGCATCTTTAAATTTTTCTTCAAATTCCTCAAGAGAGATTTCATCAATCACACACCATTTTCTATGAATATAAGTTTCCCAATTTGTACAAAACTTGGCCTTATCATCTAAAAGAACAAGTGATTCCTGATTGGAATTGAATTTCCTTTTTAAAAAACGCAACCTTTCACGAGTGATATGGTGATTTCTCCAAATCCATCCCTTCCTATCAAAGACCATGGAAAAGTAATCCTCCGGCATCGCTCCAAGGAAAACCCAAGACAGCATATAATCCAATCTCTGAAAACTAGCTTTCAATCCCTTTTCAATACCTCTTGCCTTTTGCTTTTCTCTAAAATCCACTGCAATGATATCTTCATATTGAAAATTGATTAGATCATTTAAAAAAAACTCACTCCACTGCCTTTTCCAATTTGAAGCATCTTTTTTCAGCAAATGGCCTAATTGTTTTGAAGCGATGTATCGAAATACAGGATAAAGATTTTCTATTCTCATATTCACCTCAATCATCAATATTATCTTCAAGTCTTCAACATAATAACATGGCATGATTCAAAAATCATCTTTAAAGTTTTCAATCCTCAGGACAATTACCTTCACATCACGAGAATCATCACTATGAAAATCATAAATTTTTGGAATTGGAAATTTGTATACCAATTTATGACTGATTTCAGCACCTAAGTCCCTATAGTAATCTATTACAAACTCTTCGGTATTCTTCATGTGAAATGAATAGATGACATCAGCACTATTTACTGCAAAGTCCATAAATTTTCTATCAGCATGCCTTTTTCCCTTCTCTTGAGATCCAAAAGGTGGGTTTTGAATCAAAGTGTCAAATCTATTTAATGAAGTTTCACTATCATTGATTTTACCCGAATTGCTTTCATTTAATAAATCACTTATTGAATTAAATGAATTGATGTCTCCAACTATGAAATTTGTATTAGCATTATCTATATCATGTTCATTAAATATGCTGTTTTGAGTGATTTTTGCTAAAGCTATTGATTCATCATCTATGTCAACACCTAATGAACATCTTGCACCCATAAGTGAAGATGCGATGGCAAAGATTCCTGTGCCGCACCCAAGATCCAAAACACTCATATTGTCAATGTCACCCAAACCATATGCATTCCACACTAAATCTGCAGCAATTGTTGCAGGAGTGGAATACTGTTCAAGTCCAACTTTAGGATTTGGATGATTCGGAACTTTTTCCAAAATCATTTCAAGATGTTTCTTTTTTGAAATTTTCATAAAATCACGAGAAGTAAAAATATATTATAATATATAATAATATAATTATTTTTTTATCATCATGTGATACTATGAAAATCTCAAAAAAGAAACATCTTGAAATGATTTTGGAAAATGTTCCAAAACATCCAAATCCAAAATTTGAACTT
>NZ_JAFRJO010000068.1 GCF_017432245.1 Methanobrevibacter sp. | reverse complement strand
TTAATCAATAAAGTGAAATATTTTTTATTTTTAAGGATGATATTATGACTGATAAGATTATTTTAGTAGTAAGTTTTGGTACTTCTTATAACAATAATCGTGCTCTTACCATTGGAGCTATCGAAAAGGACATTGATGAAGCATTTCCTGATTATGAAATGAGAAGAGCATTCACAAGCCAAATGGTTATAAACATTTTGAAAAAACGTGATGACTTGGCTATTGACAATGTAGAGGAAGCATTGGAAAGAGCATTGGATGATGGTGTAAAGACTGTTATCATTCAACCAACTCACATCATGAACGGTACCGAATATCATTTCAAGATCAAGGACACTGTAGACAAATACATTGACAAATTTGAAAACATTCCAATTGCAGAACCTTTATTAATCTCCGATGAGGACTTTGAAGACTTGATTGCAAGCATCACCTCTAAAGGAGATTACGATGACGATACAGCAGTTGTATTCATGGGTCATGGGTCTCCTGCAGAAAGTAATATGGTTTACACCAAATTGCAAGGAATGCTAAAGGAAAAAGGATTCAACAATTATTACATTGGTACTGTTGAAGCAAAACCTGACTACGATGATGTCTTGGCTATGGTAAAGGAAGGAGACTACAAGAAGATAGTGCTCAAGCCTTTAATGGTTGTAGCTGGTGATCATGCTCAAAACGACATGGCTGGAGACGATGAAGATTCCTGGAAAAGCATGTTTGCTTCAGAAGGCTATGAAGTTGAATGTGTCATAGAAGGGCTCGCACAATCTCAAGACATTAGAGATGTATACATTAAGCATGTTCAAAATGCTATTGATGGTTTAAATTAAATCATCTTATTTCTTTTTTTATTTTTTTATTCATTATTTTTTCTTTTTTTTTAATTTATTGAACTATTTTTGTCTTTTTCCATTTCCTAAACTCTTGTTTTAAGAACATTTTCACTAACTTTTTTTTAATTCATTAACTTTAAATACTATCGTTTCTATATTTTATTTGCTAATTATGATTGAAAAATATTTGAAAAAGAATAATTTAAAGGGTGATAATATGAAGTGTTTAACCTGTGGTGAAGAGTATTCGGATGAATTTGATTTCTGTCCGTTTTGCGGTGCCTACCCTAAAAAGTTTTGTCCAAAATGCTTTAAGGAAATTAATGATGGTGGAGAGGTATGTTCGGACTGCGGAACGGAACTTTTGCCATTTGAAAGTTTTAAGAAGTATTATGATCTTAAAGAGAATGCTGTTGAATATCTGAATTATTGTGATTTTGACAATTCAATTGAATGTTTGGAAAAGATATTGGATGACTGGCCTGATAGTGAAGATGTAATTTTTCTTTTGGCTGAGAATCATTGCTTCTTAGGTGATTATGATGATGCTTTAAGACAGTATGAAAGATTGGCTGAAATAAATCCTGAATATAAGGGACTACATTCCAGAATGGCTAAGGTATGCATTAAAAATGAAGAAATTGAAAAGGCCAAGGAATATCTTCAAAAGGAACATAAGGCACATCCGTTTGAAAGTGAGCATTATATCTATTCAATGCACATATGTTTCCTTGAGGATGATTTTGAAAAGGCAAACAGAATTCTTGACCGTTTATTTGCAATTGGGCCTAATGAAGATGACTTATTGATGTTCAAATTCAACAATGACTTGAATTTGAAGTATGTTGAGTATAATCAAGAGATTGCAGATATAAATGAAAGGGTTAAGGCGTATTTGGAGAAAAATTTCAATTATTCCTTTTAATTTTTTTTAAGAAGGTTGAGAGTGATTTCATAGTATGTTTAGGGGGTTGAAATATGGAAGTAATGGATGTCATTAATGAGATAGAAACCAATAATAATCCATTTCAAGATGGCTTGGATTATTATATGGATTGTATTGTGAATGTAAATAATGTTAGGACAAGATGTGAACAGGTTAGTATTGTTCAATGTGATTTGGATGGTTCTGATTATGGTAGAAATGGGATTCAGATTCTTCTTGAACTTCGAAGAGGTGAGTGGATCACTTGGATTTTCCTTGATGAAGTGGAATCCTTAGAGGTTAAGGAGTTTAATAAAAAATAATGGTGGTTTATGAAAAATGATTTTTCACAATTTATAACCACTATCTATTTTTTAAAATCATCACAGCTTGTTATTTCATCATTATCCTTAATGGAACAAACTCCATTCTGTGATAAGGCACAGTTTAAGCAGTTTTGCTCTTCCTCTGGGTCTGGAGCAGCAACTATTTGCTGGAGGGATAATGTGAAAATGCCGTTTAAATGTTCTCCATTTGTTTTTTTAGGACCTCTACCTACTATAGGTGATAAGCTTTTCATGTAACATGGAATCTCTCCAGTTCCTCCAATATCCACTTTGATTTGTTCATAAGTGTTGAAAGTGCTGAAAAATTCTGCTCCTTCTTTTAATATATCTTGAGAAGCTTCAAATTTAAATATTAACATCTTATTTTCTAAAGAAGTTAATTGGACATATTTGTCATCGAAGGTAAACTCTTCTCCATTTTCTTTTTTAAAAATAACTATTCTTGCAATGTCAGACATGTTTAATCTCCTAATTTTATATGTATGATAATGGTCTCTTATAGTATATAATTGTTTGCATTTATTAAAACAATTTTTATTGAAAAATTATTAACCATTAATATGACGATATAGGAACTAACATCTCCATATATCCTTCAGCATATCCTAATTCCAAATCATCTGGGTCATAGATGGAATTACCGCATTCAGCACATCTGTAATAACCATTAATTTCATATATTGATTCGCTTCCACAGTATGGGCAAGTCAATACATAACCCTCATTTCTATCAGATTCTAGTTTATTAAGGCTGTTTGTAGCTTTAGAGTTTCCAGAACTGTAATCTCGGCCACCTTGATGCTTTGAAGCATTTTTTTCCATTTCTCTTCGATAATCTGCCTCATATACATTGCCGTTGGCTTTAGATTGATACACATCAAATTCATAACCAGTCAAATAGCCATTATCATCCTTATCCGACTTTCTAAATAGATCATATAGCATATCTTGTGGTGTATGTGAGACAATGTGATTCACTTCATTGAATTCTAATTTGCCATCATCATTAAGGTCCAGATTATTAAATTCATCAGGATAATTGGTTTCATAATCTGCTGGATGTAATCCTTTAATGAAAAGATTTGCATCGCTAGCTATTGAAATCACCAATATAAAAATTAATGGGAAAACACAACAAATATATAAAGCAGGATCTCTTTTAAAACGTGCACTGAGTGTTTCAGATTCATCCACCTTTCTTATTTTAAAAAGAGACCAAATACTATCTGAACTGGAATAATCTGTTTCAATATCAGTGCTTTGAGCAGATGGGCCATTATCTAATTTAGTTCCACAATCTGAACAAAAAATAGCTTCATCAACATTTTCCTTTCCGCATTTGGAACATTTTATCATAGAATCCCCCAATACAATTTTAAAAGTAATTTAGAAAATTTGACATTACTTTACTTATGAAATATTTTATGCTTTTTGATTTATATTGTTTTTGAAAAATTTTCTAATGTAAATTTAATAAATTTAATCCTTTTTACAAAATTATATATACAATCTAAAGTAAAGATTATATTGTCGCATCATATTTATGACTGATGCCTATGGTCCTTCTATGAGGGAAGCTTTAGCTGTCGATGATTAGAAGAAACCCAGCATTAGATAGGCTGCCTGTTTCGAGGGTTACTCGTGGAGGAAAGGGTAAACTACCTGTGAAGCAAGAGAGTTAGTATACGGGCAAAATATCAATTAAATATTTAATAATTTTTATAGATTAATTCAAATTTAATCTATTTTATTAAATATCTACTTTTTTTAAAACTTTTCCAATATTTTACCATATACCTTTTTAAGTTCTGGTGGTGAGTTGTTGTACATTCTATTTATAATTAATTCGGGTGTACTTTTTGCCAAGTAATTCATCTTAGGTGTCCTATCCACAATAAGATTGTAGTTTTCATCGAGCCCTGTAGCTTCGATTCCATCTACACGGATGTCTGTGTATTTCATTAGCTCATTTGCCATGTGGGTTACAATTATTGCAAAGGAATTACTTTCCTCAATCATTTCAATGAAACTGGAAATGATCTTTACAGCTGCTTCCAATTCGGTGATTCCTTCAAGTTCATCAAGGAGAACTAATTTCTCTGAGTCACTTGTTACTATAGGCATGAATACATTCAAGAATGATTCAAAAGCTCCTGCATCCAATGATCTCTTTTTGGAAAAGTGATAGATTTCATCCAATAGTTTTATCTTAGCGGATTTAGCTGGAACTGGAAGTCCCATCTGCCCGAGAATAGCTATTTGGCTAATGGTTTCAAGAAGGGTTGTTTTACCTCCACTGTTTGCTCCAGTCAATAGTGCAATATTTTCCTCTTCATTCAACTTATAATCCACTCTTTGAATTCCTTCTTTCATTGTCCTTTCCCTTAAGCATAAGTTCAAGTGCAAGGCTTGATGAAGATCATATTCATTGGTGAACTCAGGCTTGTTCAAGTCATAAAGATAAGCAAAGCTGCCTAAAGCGTATTCATAGTCAAACTTGATAATATCACTGACTTCCCTTTCAGCATCTTCCTTGATGGATGCCAATTGTTCTGCAGCAGTGCTCTTTTTGTCAAAATAATTATTTTCAGAATTTGAAAGGATTTCTGTCTTCACCCTTTCCATTTCCATGTCATCGATTTCAATCGGATACTTTCTGATGAATGGGTCAAAATCAATACCACTTTCCAACTTGATAGTTTCCTTTGATTTACTTAAAATTTCGTTAAATATTTCTTCTAGTTTTGGTGGTAAGGCATTGTTTAATAAGTCGAGAACTTCATCTCCTTCAAGGTCAATGTTTTGAATCCTTTCTTTTAACTCACGGTCTATATATCTCTTCTCATTATTAACAATTTCATCCAAATCAACTTCTTTGGTTTTATAGGAATCAAGTTCATCAAGTATTGGACCAATGTCATTAAGTACAGTTTCCTCACCTAATATTCCTTTAATTTTGGAAACTCTTTCAAACAGATCTCTGTTTTCCTTGAAGTAGTCCAAAATCACTTCAGGTACAAGCTGATAGATCGGAGCATCCTTATTTATCATGATTAGGTTAGGCATGTCTCCCAAGTCATAGAATCCTTCAGTGTAAATGTAATAGATGAGTTCATATCCTCTTAATTCTTCCTGGAAGAATGGGGAATCTGATGCAGTCAATATTGTGTAGTACTTGTTCAATCCAAGATCCATTAAATAATCAGCATCTTCATGGCTTTCCGCGAGAATGGCTTTGCTTGCATCGTAATTAGGTTTGGATTGCTTTGGCTCATGGAGATTTTTCATCAGTTTATCAAGGTCATATAATGGAAGGTTGCTTACCTTTTCTTTAGCATTCATTACAAAATTCAATCGTTCTTCGATGATTTCCTCATCTTTTATAGGGGCAAGGAGCAAAATTCTGTTTTTCGCATAACTTGTATTTGAATAGCTTACAATCTTTTCAATGATTTCCTCGTAAAGTTGGATTGCCCTATCGCTTTTCAAGAATTTTTGAGCAGGATTTCCGATTAATTGATTCATTATTTCAATGGCTTTCCTTTGGCTGATTCCATCAATATTGATCAATCTCTCTAAATCAAGGTTTTCAATAACTTGATTTAATTCGTCTTCCCCTCCTAACTCATCGATGATCTTTTGGGATAACTTATCTCCAATTCCCTTAATGTTTTGTAATTGTGCTCCTTCCATACGATTACCTCATTTATGAATATGAGTAAATAAATTAATTTTAAGTGTTTTTGTTTATTTAGTTTTAACATATAGTTAATTTTTTTTATTTTTCTATTAATTTTTAAATCTTTTGTTTTTAAATAACTTGAATTTTCATCTGATTATAATATTGCATTGATTTTGAAAAGTCATTGCTATTTCAATCCTTTTTCAAAGTTTGCTTTTGTCAAGTCAGGACAATGTTCATCAATGACTTTTTTAGATTCATCCATATCATTTTTACCATCAATAATGCCTCTATAGACTTTTCCAATGTTATTAATGTAGTCTAAGGATTTCCATCTTGCATCTATTGAAAAGTTGGAAATTCCTATTGATTTCAAGTAATCAATTTCATCAATCAAGCAAAGCTCTTCGCAGTTCAATATGATTAAAGTATCCTCATTCAAATTGGTTTTGATTGGATAATATTGGTCTCTTCTGTTTTTGAGATAATATTCATTAGTGTCAATGTAATATTCACTTTCCTTGAAGTTCTTGTTAAGTTTTCTTTGCTTTTGATTGTACTTATTGATGAGTTTCAATTGCTTTTTGGAAACCAGTTCCTTTCTTGTCACCATTGATTCTATATTTCCATGAACCAAGAGTTCCAATTCTGGAAGTGAGATATCTTTTGACAGTTCCTTATAGTAATCTTCCATTAAATCCTTGATATTTTTCTTATATATCTCAGGAGATATGGATAATGTTTTATAATTATTCAACTCTAATACGGTTTCTATATTATATGCATTTATTGGATAATTTCCATAAAGTTCCACATCAAACTTGTCTTTTAATGAATCGTCCAATCCAATTAAACTGGTCATGATGTCAATGTGCAGATTCATCTTTTTAAGAATGCCAATAATCTTAATTATTGATTCCTTAGATTGCTTGTGTGCAATGTCTGGAAGTTTCCAAATTAGTTTATACTCTTGATCTTTAGAAATTTCAATAGCTTCTTTCAGGAAATTGACACAGTAGCTTATGTTCAATTCATGGTCCTGAAGGGATTTGTTTTCAATAATTTCTTGGTTAATCTCTTCAAAGTCCTTATTTGGAGGTATTTCCAAATAGATTCTATCAAAAATGGTTTCTTTATTTTTGCTTAGTTTATTTAGGATTTCCAAGCTATTGATATATGCAGATAATTTATATTCATCATCTGAATTGTCTTGAACCTTTGATTTTAAATCGATTCTTTTTCTTAAATCCTCTGTTAAGTCATTAATGTTCTCTTCAGCTATTTTCACATCTTCCTCTTTTGGCTTGTAGCTTGCTATTATTTCCTCTTCAAGCTCATTGAAGAATCTTCTTCTAAGCTCATTGATTTCACTTATTGGGCTGAATAAGCTTTTATTGTTGTTAATTGTAATCTTTTCAATGTAATAAGGCAAGTCTCCAATCTTCATCAATTGCTTTTTGATTGTCTCATTGGATATTGGCTTCTTGATTGCTTCTTCCCAAGGACTTTCCCCTTTGACCTTTAAGGTGATTACCTTACCGTCATCCAATTTCAAGTTGCCTTTCAAATGAGGATAATTGTCGCTGTCTATTCTAAAGTAAAGTTCAAGCAATGATTTCTTGATGTAATGGTTCTCCTTCTTATGGTGGAGATCCTTCACTTCATTCAAAAGTGAGTTTTTCTTGGTTAGATAAACCTTTGAACCTTTTGGAAGTGGGAAATTGAGTCTCCTGTTCTCTCTGACTCTTTTTATGACTAGGAGTTTTCCTTCAATGTCCTTGTCCTTTTCCCTTTTTCTCCAATGCTTGTCTTTTGAGTCCTTTAGAACAGGTTTTGAAGAAATGTCAAATCCATAGGTTTGTAAGAATCCTTCACTATTTTGATTAATTTCCTTTTTGGCTCTTTTTTCTTTCCTTTTAGCTCTTTTATCCTGTTTTGACTTTAATCTTTTATTGTCTTTAGAGTTATTTTCCGCATTATTCTGATTATTGTCATTTTCCAAATTTGGATTGGTTTCAATTAGTATTCCATCTCCCTTTTCTGGAATGTGAATTAGATTATCCTTAAGCAAAATATGAATCTCTTCAGTTTGTGGATTGTATCTGTGAATCTTTCCAATGTATAATCCTTGATGTCCTGGCTTTTTCCTGTTCATTATCATAGGATTGTTTTTAGGAATGAGATGTCCTGTTGTGAACTCTCTATTGAAGACCAATTCAAGTTCTTCAAGAGATTCAAGGTTTTGCAGTTTCTGTTCATGTTTCAGTTTTGCAATGTTTTCCTTTTCCTGTGCCTTTTTCAAGTAAGTGCTTCTTCCTTTTTTGCCCTTGCTTTTTCTTTCCAATTCCTTGATGTTTCTATTCAATGCTTGGCTTGTTTTGTCATATCTTAACTTATTGAGTCTTTTCCTATAGTTTTTGACAACAGTTGCAACATAATCATTGCTTCTCATTCTGCCTTCTATCTTTATGCTGTCCACTTCAAGACCAACTATTTCATCAAGATGCTCAAACAATGACAGGTCTCTTGGTGATAAAAGATAGTCCCCTTCATTTTTAGGATTGATCTTTTTGCCTTTGTTGATGTTCAATTCATACTTTTCTCTACAAGGTTGAGCGCAGGTTCCTCTGTTTCCGCTTCTTCCCCCTTGCATGGAAGATAATAAGCAATGACCTGAATAGCTGTAGCATAATGCACCATGAGCGAATATCTCTATTTCAATTCCAAGTGAATGTGCATAGTCAATGATTTCTTTAAGTTCATTCATTTCGGTTTCTCTTGGAAGAACAACTCTTTTTATATTATGTTCTGAGGCCCATTTGATTCCTTCAATGTTGTGGAGGTTCATTTGGGTTGAAGCATGAATAGCTAATTTAGGGATGTTTTCATTAATGATTTTTACAAGACCGACATCTTGAATGAGAACTGCATCAACACCCATTTTGTATAATTCAAGAAGGTAATTTGCTACCTTTTCCAATTCCCCTTCCTTGATTAGGATATTCACTGTTACATAAACCTTTACATTATGCAAATGAGCATACTTGACAGCTTCTCTTATTTCCGGTACTGTGAAGTTTTCTGCAAATTTCCTTGCTCCAAAGTTCTCTCCAGAGAGATAAATGGAATTTGCACCAGACAATATTGCCAGCTTCAAATGCTCTGCAGATCCTACAGGTGCCAATAATTCAGGTAGTTTCATTGTTTTTCCTCGAGTAATAAATATAATAATAGTTAATGGTCAATACTTAGTCACCAATAGCTTAACATGACTTTTCATGTATTCTTCCATTAATGAAGTTTCCTTTATTCAATCTTGATAATGTAATGTTCTTTATCTGTTCTTTAAGTAAGTTTAAGTCGTAAGTGTTGTCCTCTTTCAATGCCTGTGAGTAAAGTGAGACAATTGTTGAGCTGTATTGTGGAGAGGAGAATCTGCAATCGATTATGCAGGAGTTCACTCCAGTGTCCTTTATTAGTTCCACTTCATCAATTAAACATAAGCAGTCCTTGTTGATGAAATGACTATGCATATTGTAATCGAATACAACCTTATATTTGAATTTCTTACGTTTTTGGTCTTCAAGAATTGCATAATCTGAAGAGTCCTTGACTATGAAGTCCTTTCCATCATTGAGATTTGAAAAGTCGTCCTTACTGCTCATGACTTCAAGGTTTCCTTGGATGATTATATTCAAGTCTACATCTTCATTTCCTTTGATGAATTGGTATTTGCTGACTAATTCCTTAATTTCTGTATGTGACAATTCTGAAGATAATATTATACTTTTAAATCCGGCATCAGAAAGGTTTTTCACGTTATAGCTATTCCAAACATTTAGATTATGGTTTCCATAAACCTTGTTCCTAAAGCTTTTAGCTATTCCAGGAGTGTCATACATAATTGGAATTCTCATTCCTTCATCTTCCAATTCTCCAATTATTCTGCTTATCTCTTCTATTTCCTCATCGCTTATGAATGATGATAATACAAGTACTAATTTGTCATCCACATTTTCCTTGCCTTTATAAACGATGGAATATGCTTCTTTTAGTAGGTCTTTAATGTTTTTGAAGTATTCCTCTTGACCGTAGTATGAGAATGATGGATCAAAGAAATACTTGTGGATTGGCAATTTGGAAGTCATCCTTAAAAGTTCCAGATTATCTGCAAATATTGAAAGATTAAGCTTTTCATTTCTAACCGGAATGTCTGTATATGATTTATATTCCTTGACGAATTGGCTAATGCGTTTATTGGTTGCTCTCTCATCTTTTTTATCAGGCTTATAATAGTTCAATAACAATTCGGTTGCCTTGTCAAGAATGGTTCTTCTTATCTTATTAAGCTTTCCAATTGGCACGAAGCTGTTTTCAGGCATGCCAGTTATGGTTAAGTTGTTAATGTAAAATGATGTTGAACCTGTTTTAAGCATTTGCTTTTCAATGTCTTCAATGCTTACAGGTCTTTTTTGAGCTGGTTCGAATTTGGTTTCTGAAATGTATCTGAAACTGAATTCATCTTCCTTGTTTTCGTTGTTAATTCCCTTTTCAATAATCTTGAATTTAGCATTGATATTAAGTCTTAGGTCTTCTGTCCATTTGATGTCCAAGTCCAATGGAATGCTTTGCTTTATTGTTTCGTTTTTGAATTTCTTGAGATTGTCATGAGTGGATTTGGAATAGCTTAAGAGAACTTGGTCTCCTTCACGGATATTTCTTGTTGTTTCAAGCTTTATGTATGCATCGGTTTGTTCCTTGATGTTATCGATGTAGATTCCTTTGATTTTGTCCTTGTATTTGAATCCGATTCCATCACCGATGTCAAGGTTTATCTTGAACTCCTCGTTTTCCTTAGCTATTGTGATTAAATCACCTTTCTTTTCAATGATTTTACCTATGTAAACTCCTTCGTGGCCTGAACTTTCTCTTCCTAAAACCTGTCCCGGCTTTTGATTAAGGATATAACCGTCAGTAAATTGTCTATTGAATACAAGACTCAAATCCTTTTCATAGTCTCCTTCATCACCGTCAATAAGATGTCTGTATGCATTTGTGATTGTTCCCACATAATCTGCAGATTTCATCCTTCCTTCAAGCTTTAGTGAAAAGACTCCTGCATCCGCTATTCTGTCTAATCCTTTGTAGACTGCAAGGTCGTGAGTTGACAATAGGTATCCGTTTCCAACATTGTAATTTTTATATTTCAGTTTGTATTGCTTACGGCAAGGCTGTGCACATGCTCCCCTGTTTCCACTTCTTCCGCTGTTGTATGATGAAATGTAGCAGTTTCCACTGAAGCAATAGCAGAGAGCACCATGTCCAAATACTTCAAGTTCCATGTTGATGTTGGATTCCTGCAGCTTTTTTGATATTTCAGCTATTTTATCAACGCTTATTTCACGTGGGAAGACAATACGTGAGATATTGTTTTCAACAGCCCATAAAATACAATCATAATCACTTAATGTCATTTGTGTGGAAGCATGAACTTCAAGGCCAGGAATGAGATTTTTAATGAGTTCTATGATTCCCAAGTCTTGTACAATAACCGCATCAACACCTATTTTGTATAGGTAGAACAAGTATTTGACAACGTCTATTACTTCAAAGTTGTTTATCAAGGTGTTTACGGTAACGTGTATTTTTGCTCCATTCAAATGAGCATATTCCACACTCTTTTCTATCTCTTCCAGAGTGAAGTTTTTGGCAAATGCTCTTGCTCCAAACCTTTCTCCAGATATGTATACTGCATCAGCTCCTGCATTTATTGCTGTGACCAATATGTCATAGTCTCCTGCAGGTGCCAATAATTCAGGTAATGTCATTAAGTAATCTCCTATAATTTTGATTGTTTTTATGATTGTATTTTATAAATGATTGAATTTATTTTAAAATATTTTATTTAAAATAATTTATTTAAAATAATCTAACTATTAATAGATTTGTTGATTTTATTATATACATATTTTTAATATTATAAGAATTATTGATAATTATTTATAATAAATTTATATTTATAGTTGTGATAGCTTTTGAAAACTAATAAAATTCAAAATAATTATATATTTTTAAAAATAAATTCTATTCTATGTATATTGTATTGGAAGGAATAGATGGTGCTGGAAAATCAACTCAAATTAAAATGCTAAAGGAATGGCTAGAAAGCAATGGATTAAGAGTTGAAACAATTGTTGAACCGACTGACATGGAAGTTGGAAAGCTTATTCGTAAGCTTTTGACTCGCTCTGATGCTACAAGTGACACTATGCAAAAGACATTAGGTCTATTGTTTGCAGCAGACAGACTTATTTTAATGGATAAGATTGAACAATTGGAGAAAGATAATGTTGTAGTAATAAGTGATAGGTCCTTCTATTCCAGCTTATCATATCAAGATCCTCAGGATTGGATCAAAGAGATAAATAAGTTTGCCAAAATTCCAGATTTGGTTTTGCTCTTGGATTTGGATGTCAAGAAATCCGTTGAAAGATGTGACGGAACAGATGAATTCGAGAATGAAGAGTTTTTGACTGGAGTAAAACAGAATTACTTGGATTTGGCAGGGTCCAATGATAACTTTAAAATAATAGATGCAAATAATGGTCCGAATAAGGTCTCTTCTGACATTAAAAAAGCAGTTGCTCCATTATTTGACATTTGCAAGGATTGCATTTTATAATCTAAAAATAGAAAATTTAAGAACATGCTCTTAAATTATTTTTTAAATTTTAACTAATTTTATTTTTAAAAATAAGGAAAAGAAGTAAAGATAGAAATTAGATTATCTTCTATCTAATTCGTCTAATCTTTCTTTCATTACTTTAACAATGTAATCTTGTGCTTTTTCAAGCTCTTCTTTTGTACCTTGAAGTTTTGGTCCAAATTCAGTTTGCTTAAGTTCAACATCGAACTGTTCAATAACATGAGCAAGCATTTGTTCTCCAATTCCATTGGTAAGTTTCATTTCATATACTGGTTCTTCTTCCATTCTATCCCTCTTTTTAATCTTTTTTTAAAAATTTATAATTATAATTTTTTAATTTTATTTTAATTATTCTTGTGACTCCATAAAGTCTCTAACTGGTTTTAAGAAATCAATTAAGTATTGTGTAATTGCATTTTTCAAATCCATTGGGTGCAAGTTTTCTTCTCCGTACATTGTGTATAGTTCATCTTTAGAGAGTTCTAAGTTTCCACCAAATTTCTCAGGTCTTTCGATTAATAAAGTGTCTTGTTGTGAGAATACGAAGTGATCTGCAATTTCCAAGATAGGGTTTCCTTCTGTTTCTCCCATAGGACAGTAGCTTTTCTTGATTTTGTCCTTGATTGTTTTCTCATCATCGTCAACAGCAATGTAGTTTCCTTTGCTTGAGGACATCTTGTCATCACCGTCAAGACCATGAATCAAAGGAGTGTGAATACAGACAGGGGCTTCCTTTCCTATTCTAGGTAAGTTTTCCCTTGCTAACATTTGGATTTTTCTTTGCTCCATACCGCCTAATGCCACATCAACTTCCAAAGCGGACATGTCTGCAGTTTGCATCAATGGATAGACCACACTAGCTACCTTTGGATTGTCATCATGTCTGCTGACTTGATCCATACTTCTTTTTGCCCTTTTCAAGGTGGTTAAAGTAGCTAATTGATAGACGTCATTAGTGTATTCGCTTCCAGTTTGGAATGAGGAACCTAAAATGTATTCGGTGTCATCAGCGAGTCCTAATCCTTGGAAGCATCTTTTATTGTATTCTGCAGTTTCAGCTATTTCCTCTACAGTTCCTTTTCCATTCAAGAAAGCATGATAATCTGCAAGTAAGATTTTGATTTTAAATCCTAAATCTTGCATTTGTTTAAGTTTCATTATTGTTACTGCATGACCTAAATGAATTTTTCCAGAAGGTTCATATCCAGTATAAGCAATAGGATGCTCTTTTTCAAGCTTTTCTTTCAATTCATCTACATCAATGATTTCTAAAGTTCCTTCTTGAATTAATTCAATTTTTTCTTCAATGTTCATGTAATCACACTTTTGTTTTTGTAATTGGTTATTTATTGGTTATTAGATAATTATTATAATTATGATTTTTTGCTATAATTCTAGATTATATAGATTTTTCCATCTATTTTAATTACATCAATCTCTTCGCCGATATTGATTTTCTCTAATTTTTCAGTCATTTCCAAATCGATTGGGCTATAATCATCAGGATCAAGAATCTGAAGTGCATTTGGAGATTTTGATGTAACAATCGCTTTTTGAACTCCTTCCAAATGCTCTATCTTTTCTATAGAATCATATTCTCTCCATTTTAAAGCTATTGTATCTTGATTTTCCAAATTTATGACTTGAATTCTATTTCCATCAACATCATTGATTTGATAAATGCCGTCATTGTACTTTACAAAATCATCCTTTACGAATTTTGGAAGTCTTAATGCTATCCAGATTCTGTATAATCCCTTTCCAGTGGACTTGTCTTCACTGATAAGCCTTGGAGACTCTTTAGTTGTTCCTCCAAACTCTTCTTTAAGATGTTCTACAACCTTTTTTGCAGATTTCAAAGAGCCGATGTAATAGTCATTTCCTTCCTTAAGCTTAGCGACTTGAGGAATATAAGCCAATTTGTCCTTTTTGAATTGCTTATCAAGGGTTCTATTGATTATCTCTTCAGCAATAACTATTTCTTCATCTTCAAGTTCCCTATCATCTGCACGCAATTGAATTACCGCTTCATAGTATCCTGCATTTCTTTTGCTGCAGTCAGGGCAAACTGAGTAGTTGATTTTTACATTTGGAGTGTGTGTTTCCACCACTTCTTCTCCTAAAACAGTTGCAACAGCTTCAACATAACATTCTGCAATTGTTCCTCTCATCTGGTCGATTTCAAGTTCTATCTCTTCATTTTCAGCTAAATCGGAAATGGTGATGTTTCTCTCCAATGCTCTATAGATGATTTCCTCTTCTGGAATGTACTCATCTTTCCATTTTCCCACTTCTAATTTAGCGTTGCAGTGCTTGCAGATGGTTACAGTGATATTCTCTGGAATTTCCATAAGTTGGAATTTCTTTAAAAAACAGTTTTTGCAGATTCCATCTATCATTTCAACGTCTGTTGCACCACATTCTGGACAAAACATTTTAAAACACTCTAATAATGTAAAAATTGAATAAAAATTAATATTAAGTTTAATAGCTATTTAGTTTTTTTAAAATAAAAAATATAAAAGAAGAGAAAGTTTATAATGGCTTAAGTGGAGCTTTTGCACCACATGCTGCACATTTTAAGATAAATATTCTATCTTCCCTTATGATTTTGGTATCAGGTCTGTTACATTCATGGCAGATAACGTATTTTTCAATGTATTCATCAATTCTTTCATTGATTAAGAAATGATTGAATTTACCTTGTAAGATTGCTCTTACTCCTTCTAAATTACCTGCAGTACCTAATTCTCTTAATAAGTATTTTAATACATGTTGTGGGTCTCTATTTAAGGAGTCTGCCACATCTTTGAAATTTTGAATAAAGGTTCTATTACCTTGAATAACTGAATATGCTTTAACAGGCTCAAATCTTTTTGTTTCAAATACCTCAGGAGGCAATTGATCAATAGCCCTGTTTAATAAATTGTCATAATCATCCATTTTTTCACCTCTTTGGAATAATAAAATTAATTGCAATAATTATAATCAAATAAAATTTATGATATCTTTTATAAAAATAGTATTTGAGTTATATTAATATAAGATATATGTTTTATCATTTATTAATGTATTTATTAATATAATAAATATTATTAAAAAATATGAAATAGGATTGTCGGTTTTATATAATGTGCAATATTTATTAATATGATAGAATTAATTAAAAAAATGTGAAAACTAATATTTTAAAAAAATAGAAAAATGCTTGAATTTGATCAAGCATAATATTTTAACTTTTTTAATTTTCCAGTCTTTTTACTTGACCGTTACGTGGTTCGTAGATAAGTCCTTTGCTCTTGAGTTGTTTTAAGATTTCATCTGTTTTCTCTTCACTCATATCAAAGTTTTCAGCAAGATGGTCTTTTAAGACACTGATTGGAACTCTATCAAATTCCTGTTCCAATGCACCTATTTCCTGCATTACCTTGTTGATCTTATCTCTTTCAGATGTTGGAGTTCTTCCTTCAACCCTTGCAATGTCTATTTTGCCTGTGTCAGGGTCCATTCCAATTTTTTCCAAACATCTTCTTTGCAAGCTAATTGCTCTATGAGCATCTGAAGCTTCCACCTCATTTTTAAGCTGAAGTTTTGCACTAGCTTCAGCTAAACGAATGGTTGCTTCCAATTGCCTTGGAGTAATTGGTACAGGAGTGCCTTCTTCCACACCTCCGGTTCTCACAGATACATAAAACTCTTCCAATACTTTATTTGCTTCATCTGTGAGTACAGGATGGATATTTTTACGTGCATAAGCGATATATTTTCTCAAGAGTTCTGGCTCAATATCATATGCTATGTTAGAATACTGGTGAGTTTTTAGAATATGTTGAGCTAATTCCCTATCCTTTTCCACATCTGGCTTGTCTTCAATTACAAATATCAAATCGAAACGAGAAAGAATCGGTGAAGGCAAGTCAATCTGGTTTGCTAAAGTTTTATATCTGTCAAATGTACCGAATTTAGGGTTTGCTGCTGCAAGAACAGAACATCTTGTATTCAATGTTGCCATGATTCCTGCTTTTGCAATACTCACTGTTTGTTGTTCCAATGCTTCGTGAAGTGCAGATCTGTCTTCTGAACGCATCTTATCCAATTCGTCTACACATACGTTACCTTGGTCCCCAAGTACCAATGCACCTGCTTCAAGAGACCATCCTCCAAGTTCATCTCTAACTGCTGCTGCAGTTAAACCTGCACCGGATGTACCTTTACCGCTGGTGTAAACACTTCTTGGAGCCAATTTTGAAACATATTTAAGTATTTGGGACTTACCGATACCAGGGTCCCCGACAATAAGAATGTGAAGGTCTCCTCTTAAGCGAGTTCCATCCTCCAATTGTTGCACTGTCCCACCAAAGAGCTGCAATGCGATAGCTTCCTTTACATCTCTGTGACCTTTGATTGAAGGCGCTGTGGAATTAATGATTTTATCATGTATATGAGGGTCTTTGGATAATTCCAAGATTCTTTCTTCATCTTCTTCACTGAGTTCCAGTTCCTCAAATTCCTGTTCCAATGGTTCGATATGATTCACATAGATGTAATTTTTGAATTTTCCACTTCTCTCTTCCCTAAATGTCTTTAAGGTTCCTGTGATTCTAACTTTATCTCCAGGATTCAATTCATCTACCAAATCATCTTCCAAAACCATAAGCATTTGTTTAGGTTCAGTTCCACCAGATAAGTTTTCCAAAGGTTCCTGCATTCTTGCGCTTTGTGTATCAATATATTTGGATTCCTCTTGAAGCAATCTAAAGGATCTTCCACCACATTCGCTACATAATGAAGGTTCTAGAATATGGTTTCCAGAGCTTTGTTCCACTTCAGTCTGCCTCATGCAACCTCTGCATTCAAATACTCCTGTTTCAATACGTGGACGAATCTCATCAGTTTTCCTTACAATTCCATCAGCAGATACAAAGTTTCCAATGTATTTACTCAATAAGTCGCTTAATGGAATGTTATTAGTAAGATTTTCAAATCTGATGTTTAATTCAGCATCTTTCATTAATGGGTCGATATTCTTAATAGCTTTCTGTGAAGCTAAAATTACTTCATCCGGCTTTTCTATCAATAAATCTGCCAAATCAGGATCAAACATCTCTAAGTCTTCGTAATTGACTGTAAGTGACCTTTCATCAGGATATTTTTCTAAGATTTCAAATACATCATCCTTGTAAATTGTTGAGAAAAATTCTTCAAATTTTGCAAGTGATGTTTTTGTTTTGTTAGTGGAATTCATTGTAATATTCTTTTTATAATTAATATTATAAAAGTTTAATTAATTTTTTAATTTTTCATAATAGTCATATTGAAAAATTGTTTTTATATTCTTATAATTTTTCATAATTATCCTTTGGAATATTGCTATGACATCATTATAATTTTTCATGTTGAATCTATTTTTCTAATTGGTTTTATCTTTTCAATTTCATTAAATTCGTCAATTTAAATTGATAATTTTAAATAGGTGTAAGATTAAAAATATTAGTAATTCTATTTTATTTCTTAAAAATAGTATGGTGAATTTATGAGAAAATCAAGATTGAATCTATTCAAATCAACTTCTATGCTAATTTCTGTTTTAGGGGTTATAATGATTATAGCTACTGTAGCAGCAATCGCTTATGTTGGTTTTAGTTTGGTCTCTTCTAGTTTGACTGGAGGCATTTCCTCCGGTACCCAATATGATCAATTAGCTGAATTGAAATCTAATTGCAATGATTTAGAGGCATTGTATAATGATACTGGTAATAAGATTTATGCCATGGACAATATTACTTTAGAAAGAGAATTTGTTAATGCACAAGTAGAACTTGTAAGGGTTCAAAATGATATAAGTGATGTGGAAAGTGCATTATCGATGGGAAAACCAGCTTCCGAAGTTGATAAAAGATTACAACAAGCAAAAGACGATTTAAAAATAGCTCAAGAAGCTTATAACAGTTTATCAGTTAAATAATATTTTTATTTAACTTTCTTTTTTTATTTTTTTAATATTCTAAATATTTTCATCTATTTTTTAATATTTTTTTAACTTTTTTTTAAATATTTTTATCTCAGTTTTTTAATATTTTTTTAACTTTTTTTTTAAATATCTGATTTTCATATTTCCTTAAAAATTAGTTCTTCCTTTTAGGCCCTTTTCTATAACCTAATCCTACAATGTACATCTCTTTGCTTTTTTGTCTTGAGGATGGAGGTTTAGTTGATTTAACTTTTCTGAAATCGTATTTTATGCTGTCTAAAAGACGTTTGTATTCTGAGCCTTGGAATGCTTTAATAACTAGATTTCCTTCGGTTTCAAGGATATTATCTGCAATCTTAAACACTGTTTCAACAAGGTCTACAGACCTTAAATGATCGAGGTCTTTCACTCCAGTCAATGAAGGTGCAGCATCGGACATAAGGACTTTCACTTTACCGTTTGTCAATTCCATGATCTTTTCCTGAACGACATCTTTTGTAAAATCCCCTCTAATTCCATAATAATTAGGTTCGTGGAATGGCTTGATTCTATTTAAATCGACTCCTACAACGATTCCCTCTTCACCTACCTTTTCCAATGCCACTTGGGACCATCCACCTGGAGCAGCTCCTAAGTCCACTACAGTGTCTCCTTCCTTGATTATTTTATATTTCTTATCAAGTTGCTTAAGCTTAAATGATGCTCTTGAACGATATTCTTCGCTTTTAGCTCTTTTGTAATAAGGGTCATTCTTCTTTTCCACTTGCCATCTGCTTCCCATTTTAACCCTCCTTCTTATCCTTTTTTGCCTTCTCTTCATAAAAATTCAATGCAGAACAGACAGGCCTTCCGGTTTGAATGAATTCTATGCTAATGTCATTTCCATCTATTTCCATCAATGCAACTGATGGGTCTGATAATCTTGGGTTTGTTGGACTTCCGGGGTTTACCAAAATGACATTTTTAATCTTTTCAAGCTGTGCAATATGTGAATGTCCACTTACAAGAATATCCACTTCCAATTGCAATGCATGATAATATAATTGTTGTGTGTCTCCTCTTGGATAAACCTCTCCATGTATTACTCCAATCTTATGGCCTTCCGCTTCTATGATTTTAGAAGGGGGAAGATCAATTTCTCCATGAACCCTATCCATATTTCCTTCAACGGCAACTACCGGGGCTATTGTCTCCAATTCGTCTATAACGCTTTGGCTGGTTATGTCTCCTGAATGAATGATTAAGTCAACTCCTTCAAAGGTTTCCAAAACCTTCTGAGGAAGCTTAATTCGTCTATCAGGAATATGGGTGTCTGATATTAATCCAATCAACATATTTTCACATTAATAATTGTTATGATTAAAGAATTTTAAATGATTTCTATTTTATTAGTCTAACAATATTAGATTTGTTTAATATAAATTATATAGTTTTTTGGAAAATTATTGTTTTAACATATTTTTTCCAATTCCATTAATGGTTTTTTATGAATTTTTTTGTTTTATAAAATATGAATAAAATTTCAATAATAAAACTTTATAAGTTTATAAAAATATAATATTATTATCGATAAATATTTTTGTTATATTTATGATTCATTTCTGAAAAATATTAGTTCAGGAGATTAAAAATGGGAAAAGTTAGTAAAGAAAAAATATTGGAGATTTTGGAAGGGTATGATAAAGACAATATCACTATCGCAACTTTAGGTAGTCACACCTCTTTACATATTCTTAATGGTGCTAAACAAGAAGGATTTAGAACTGCAATTGTCTGTGCAAAGGGTAGAGAAGTGCCTTATCAACGTTTTGATGTTGCAGATGAATATATCATCGTAGATAAATTCGAAGACATTGTAAACGAAGATGTTCAACAAAAGTTAAGAGATATGAATGCAATTGTTATTCCTCATGGATCCTTTGTAGCATACGCTGGTTTAGACAATGTTGAAGATAAGTTCAATGTACCTATGTTCGGTAACAGAGACATCTTAAGATGGGAAGCTGAAAGAGACTTAGAAAGACAATTGCTCGTAAACGGTAAAATCAGAATCCCAATGAAATATGATGACCCATCACAAATTGACCGTGCTGTAATGGTTAAATTCCCTGGAGCAAGAGGTGGAAGAGGTTACTTTGTAGCATCATCCACTGAAGAATTTAATGAAAAAATCGATGCAATGAAAGAACGTGGATGGATTGAAGATGCAGATGTGGAACAAGCTCACATTGAAGAATACGTATCCGGTTGTAATTACTGTATCCACTACTTCTACTCAGCATTGAATGATGAAGTGGAACTTATGGGTATGGACAGCAGATATGAATCCAGTATTGATGGATTTGTAAGAATGCCTGCTAAAGACCAATTATCAATTGACATTAGCCCATCCTATGTTGTAACTGGTAACCACCCAGTTGTAATGAGAGAATCATTGCTTCCACAAGCATTTGAAATCGGTGACAAATTAGTTAAAAGTGCTGCAGAATTAGTAAAACCTGGTTTAAACGGCCCATTCTGTATCCAAACTCTTGTAAACGATAACCTTGAAGTTGTTGTATTTGAAACAAGTGCAAGAACTGATGGTGGTACTAACACCTTTATGGAAGGTTCTTCATACAGTTACCTCAAATATGGTGAAGGTATGAGTATGGGAAGAAGAGTTGCACGTGAAATTAAAATGGCACTCGAAAATGGCGGATTTGAAAAGATTATTACATAATCCTCCAAACTTTTAGAACAAGTTTGATCAAAACTTTTTCAACTATTTTTTTAATTTTTATTTCTTTTTTTAACTTTTTAACTTTTTTTAACTT
>NZ_JAFRJO010000067.1 GCF_017432245.1 Methanobrevibacter sp. | reverse complement strand
TGCTGTCGGTGTTCATGCAAGAGTGCTTGACCAAGGTGATGTTCAGATTAAAACGAGTGAGCATGCAATATATATTCAAGCGCCTTCTGGAATGACTCCTCACGAGGCAGTTCATCGTCCAGAATGATTTTAAATTTTATTATTATTTTAATTTTTTATTAATAATTTTTAATTTTTTAATTTTAAAATTTCTAAATTTTTTAATTATTAAATCGTATATAGTTAATTGGGGTAAAACAATGTATTTAGGCAGAATTATTTCAGCAGGAAAAACAGAAGATGGAAAACCCTATGTTGCTTATAGGGTTTCAAGCAGATCTTTTCCAAACAGACAAGTAAAGGTTCTTGAAGATGAAGCAGCCATCATTCCAAAGGAAGGATTTGAAACAGATATTTTCAAAAACTCTTACATTGCTTATGATTGTGTAAAGGTTCTTGATGACATTGCAGTTATTTCAAATGGTTCTCAAACCAATCCTATTGCAGATAAGATAGCTATTGGAATGAACATTAGGGATGCAATGGCATATTCCTTAATCACTTTAGATTATGAAAAAGATGATTACAACACTCCAAGAATTGCTGCAGTAGTAAAAGGTAGTGCAGACAGTTATGAAGCTTACATAGGCATCGTCACTGACAGTAAAGTATTAGTTGAAAAAATAGATGATGGTAAAGCTCAATTCATTTCCACTTATGAGAAAAACACACCAGAAGATGTTGTTTTCTCTGCAGAAACTCCTGATGCTGCTTGTAAGTTTATTTTTGATGAAGGTGCATTTGCTGAATTTGAAAATCCTGTTTCTTCAGTTGCAGCGATATTTGATGGAAAATGGAAAATTGCTGGTTTCAATCCAGAATAACCATTTTTTATTATTTTTTTAATTAATTCTTATTTTTAACTTTTTTTTAATTTTAACTAATTTTTTACTATTCTAATTTTAACTCTTTTTTAGAAATTTTTATTCTAATTTTTCAGCTTCTTCGGCTTCTTTTATTTTTTGAACAGTTCCCCAACTTCTTCTAACAAAGTCTGGCATTTCATTATATTTGTATTTTTTAAGGAAGTCTTTTGTTTTAGGGTCACTTGGATATCCTGAGCCAATTCCCGCTCTATCTTTAGTGGATCTTATATATTCCTTATTGATTTCTTCAACAAGCATATCCCTTTTTGTTTTGGCAATGATTGAAGCTGCACCGACTGCTAAGTAATTATCATCTGCTTTATGTTCTGCAATGACTTCACAAGTATGCCCAACATACTCCTGCATTTCTTCTTGAAGTCTGCCTTCCTTTACATCCAAAGCATCTATGATAATTCTATCTGCCCTTAGGTTATTGATTATTTTACGCATAGCCAGCTTTTCGATTTGGTTAAGATTAATTCCCTTTGCTCTTAAGTTATCTATATCCCTTGCAGTGATGACTACAGTTTCATATTCGAACATCTTAGTTAATTTGCGGTATAGGACAGTTCTTCTATTTGGAGTCAATCTTTTGGAATCCTTTACACCCATCCTTTCAATAATCTTTTCCTTCTTTTCAGGTATAACGATTCCTGCAACAACCATTGGGCCCAATACAGGGCCTCTTCCAGCTTCATCCAATCCTAGTGTATCCATATTATTAAATCCAGTTTTATTATTTAAATAGTTTAGTTTTTTTTTAGTTTTATAATTAGTTTTCGCATAAGTTTTAATTAGTTTTTATAGTTTTTATAAAAATAAGATTTATTAAAGTTTAAAAGAAGTAATTTTTATGGTGTTATTGGTGTTAAAGGAATATTATGGATTGTAAAGACAATCCATAGTATTATACGTATTAATTAACGCTTGAAATTGTATAAATTTATTTCATAGCTTTTAAACGTACTTCCGGTTCTAAAGCTAATGGTTCAGCAGCTACGATTGCAGTTCCTTTTGCAACAACAGTCATAGGGTCATCAGAGATTTGAATTGGGATGTCAGATTCATCGAAGATTCTTTCTTTGAGACCTCTTAATCTGGAACTTCCACCAACTGCTACAGTATTTTTGTAAACTCCCATCATCAATTCTGCTGGTAATCTTTCTAAGATAAGGTTTAATCCGCCAACAACAGCTTGGATGATTGGTTCTACTGCATCTGCAACTAACATTGAATCAATTACAACTTTTTTAGGTCTGTTAGTTTCTAAGGATTTACCAATAACTTCATAGCTTAAGTTTTCAAATTCTTCACTGCAATGGATCATTCCAACTTCCATTTTTGCAGCTTCTGCATCGTGAATGCTAATTGCAACATTGTATTTTTCAGCAACCAATTCCACGATTCTATTGTCAATGTCGTCTCCACCGACTCTTACGGTTTCGATATCGTTGATTCCACCAAGGGAAATTACCACTAAATCAGTAGATCCTGCACCAATGTCAATTACCATGGTTCCATTTGGTTCTGCAATAGGCAATCCTGCACCAATAGCTGCAGCTAAACCTTCACTGACTACTAAAACGTATTCAGCACCAGCTTTTCTACCTATTTCTTCAGCAGCATTCTTCTCTACTTCAGAAGCGTCTCCAGGAATTCCTATGACAATTCTTCCTACAGTTTCTCCTTCGTTAATACCAATTTCCATAGCTCTTATGAGTAATGCTTGTGCTTGTGCAACGTTTTCAATTACTCCTTTTTTAAGTGGTCTTACTGCAACAATGTCTTCTGGAGTTCTGCCTAACATTTTTTTAGCTTCTTCCCCAACAGCAAGCACTGCAGAAGGATCATCTTTTTTAACAGCTACTACAGAAGGAATTTGGTATAAGTCAAATTTATCTCCTGATGGTTTTGCGATTACGGTATTTAAGGTACCAAGGTCAATACCTAAACTATTTTTCACAACTCTAGTTGGTTCAATTTCAATAGCGTCTTCATTTCCGAAAATACTCAAAGTTATTCCTCCATTGATAAAATAAAATTAAATTTTTAAATTATTTAATTGATTTTATTGTTTAATTAATTAATTCACGTTTTTGAACGGATATATAAATTGACAATTAATTCATATTTCACATATTATTTCATATATTATTTGATATATGATTTCATATATTTTCAGAATTATTCAAAAACTGATTAATTAATGTTTATAACAATAATTATTTATTATTTTTATTAATAATAAGTTTTTGTATAAAATTATGAAAAGATTTTTAAAATTATGTAAAAATTATGTAATAATAGTTGGAAAATAGGATTTTAAATATCAAATCCTCTAAAAAAAGCTTAATCTATTCTTGTGAATTGTTTTCTTCTTGTGGCTCTATGGTGTTGTCAAGATTGGATGTTTCTTCTGGGTTGTTTTGTTCTTGCAATTCTGGTTGATTTTCTTTTACATTCTCAACGATTCTTTGTTTTTCCTTATCCTGGATTGTCTTCTTTAAGTCAATTCCAAATAAACTATTGTTTTGGCTGATTTCCTTCACATGTTCAATTTCATTTTCATCAATTACAGATACCAAGATTGCAGATAAAACAACATCGCTCATATCAAGTATTGGTGTCACTGTATTCCTTAAAAAGGATGGTAATTTAAATCTTGTATTAAGTTCAGCCTTAATGAAACTGCTTGTATGATCTTCTGCTAAAATGTTTATTTGTGCGTTCTGCCTATTCGCTTCCCCATTAAAGGATTTCATAGACTCTTCAGGACCAACAATCACCAACAGATTAGGCACATCCTTGATATGCACATTAGTTATCTCTATAGATGCTCCACCTTTCTCATTGCACCTGTTTCTAAGTTCACTGATTTTCAGTGTTTCTCCTTTTAGCATAATGCAGTCAAATCTCTTTGAAGTGTACTTGTCTAAAATCTTTATTGATTCCCTAAATAGTATTTGAACTCTATCCTTAGCGGTGATTGCATTGTATGCTATATCATCAACTAATTTTTCATTACCTGCGATGACACACCACACATGTTCATTGTTCTCTCTAGAGGAAACTTTTGCAGCTCTTCTGAGAATTTGTATTCTGTCTTCAATCATATGATCACTTGATAGAGTTTAAATTAATTTTCGAATCTGTTTTTTAGTTTGTAACTTCATTTAATTTTAATATTGTATTACTTTTTATCATTTGAAGATAAGAATTTTAATACTATACTATTTTAATATATCTCATTATTATAATATAAAATTTTGTTTTTAGTTAAGGAATTTTAGTTTTAATTTGGGATAATCGAATTCTTTATTATTTTTTCAATGTGATTTTTAAGCTTATTTTTTAAAAAAAATTAAATATAAGATAATAGAATATATTAAATACTATTGAGTAATATTTAAATAATGGATTTGAAATATTATTAATATACTTGCTTAATAAAATATGCTAATTTGTATAATATTGTTTATTTTTTAATGTAAAATTATAGTGAAATTGAAAAAAGTGTTTCATTTAGAGAAAATCATTATCATTAGAAAATTTATTGTACAATAAAAAATTAAATTCATATTAAAAAATTTAATTTGTTTATAAATATTTATTTTAATTAAAAATGCTAATTTGAGTTTATTTTTTCAAAATTAGTTAAATTTTTTAATTAAATTACTTTTTACTAATATATTGTTATTTTATATTGATTTAGAAAACAATTAATCGTTTTTTGAAAAAATTAATAAGGGAGTTTATTTAAAATATTATTTGGAGTCAAATTATGAGAATAAAAAGTGTAGGAATGGGATATTTTTTAGCTATTCCTGATGTCATTTCAATATTGAATTTGGTATTTGGATTTTTAGCTATTTTAATGGTTATTGGTAATCATTTAACATATGCATCATTATGCATACTTGTTGCAGTTGTTTTTGACTCTGTTGATGGATGGGTTTCAAGAAAACTTAATCGTGAAGATAAATTCGGTTTTGGTAAGAATATTGATTCCTTAGCAGATATTGTATCTTTTGGTGTTGCGCCTTCAATTATTTTATATTACATTGGATTAGGAATATCTGATTGGGCAGGATACTTGATGGCTATTATTGCTGTTTTAACACTTGTTTGTGGTATGTTAAGACTTACTCGTTACAATGTAATTTCCGATAAAATCAATTACCATGGATTTATTGGATTCCCAATACCAGGTACAGCTATTATCATAGCAACTTATTACCTTAGCGGTTTATTTAATGTTGCAGTTGCCGCTATATTAATGTTATTTGCAGCTTATTTAATGATCAGTACAATCAGATATCCTAAAGTTGACAATTATTATATAATTGGATTTGGAGCAGTAATGATACTCCTATTGCTTTTACCTATTAATGTATCTATAGGTGCGGTAAATCTTCCGGCTTTAGCATTGTTTGTATTATCATTAGTATATATGTTCATGACATTCTTAGAATTCTTCATTGATACTGAAGAAGCTTTGACTGCAGAAAACGTAAATAGAAATATTGGCCAAGTTAGGGAAATAACAGCTGATAAATTCAGTGGTTCTTTAAGTTCTGCAAAAGATGCTTTCAAAATCATGAGAGAGAATATCAATAAGGTTTCTTCTGGAGAAATTATTGGCGAAGCTAAGGCGTCCGATAAAGAAGATGAAGTTGAAGAAGAAAAACTATTAAATATCAGTACTGGAGAAGTGGAAAGCGAATAGTTTTATTCGATGGTTTTTGAAAAGATTTCTTAAACTTTTTTCACTTTTTTTAATATCTTTTCTTTAAATTCCAATTCTTCTTTTTTTAATTTTTATTTTTTATCAAACTATTTTTATATTCCATCATATTGGATAATTTATGCATGGATCGTTAATTCTTTAAACCTATTTTTCTTCTATTTTTATCTCATTCCATTTTAGGTTTGATAACTATGACTAATCGAAAAAATCGATTTAATTTGTTTAAGAATGATAAATTTAAGTTTAAGCTAAAAAATATAGGTGATAAAGATAAATCCAAATCTGATAAAAGGAAAAATGACAATGAGGAATCTTCGAATTTTCCAAGTTTTGATTCTATAATCCCTGAAAATTCTCCTTTAAAGAATAATTCCCATTCTAATTCTGGGTTTTATAATGATGAATTTAGTTTTAGGGATAAATCAAGCAATAATTCAAATATCCGCAATGATTTAGATGAATTTGAGGATTTTGATGAAAAATATTCCAAATATATTTATTCTCCAGATTCTCACAGTTTAACTGATTTTAAGAATAATGATGATGAAGATTTTAATGATTCAAATAATCCAAGCAATAAGTTTTCTGAAGACAATCATTTTAAAGAATCTGATAGGAAAAATCTTAAAGGCAATCTGTTGAATTTCAAAAAAAATTTATTAAATCAAAATGATGCTTCAAAATCATTATTCTCTAAAGTGGTTATCCTATTGATTTCTTTAGTATTGATATCCTCTGTATTTTACTTTTTTGTTTATCAACCATTTCAGAATGAATTGAATTTGGAAAAAAATTCTAAGCTAAATGAATTGAATGCTTTGTATAAGGGTCCTTTAGAGCTAAATTCAAATGCTTACACTTTAGAAAATAAGATTAATGAGGCTTATGATATAGAAGAAATCAAGTCGATAGACATTTTAAGGTTTGCTACTAAGGATTGGAGAATTTATCATAGTTCTAAAATTGTATCATGTAAGGATGATTTTGGCAGAGTTATGATGTCTTATGGAGAGAATAAGAATATTATAATGTCTGTTAAAGATGCAAATGATTTTGTTAAGGATAATGATGCTAGAATATTATCAAATGTTCAATTTGAGAAAGTCAACACCGTCATTGTTCCAATCTCCCTTTCAAGACTTCAAGCTACTGCAGGATTGATTTCTGTCGGTTCAGTTGTTGATGTCTATTCCTTAAATGATAATTCTTCAGAATATATTGATGATTATGAAAGCATGAACAGCAATATAAGTTCGGCACAATCAAATGAGCTGATTGTTAATGATACTTTGGAAAAGACTGAAGAGGATCCAATTGTAAGTGGTGCAACTGTTTTAGCAATCTTACGTTCCAAAGATAGCGGATTGGTGGATAGCACTGTTTCCAAATCAAAAACCATCATTAAGGGAAATGAAACAAAACCTTTCGAAAACACTGTTTCCTATTCAAGTGATGTTGAAGAACTTCTTAAATCCTCAGTATTGAAATCAAGCAATGTTAACGATGCTTTAGACTCATATTTAATGAATTATGGTGTTAGATTGTCTAATTTCGAAAGAATGTCTAATCTGGGTGATCTTGATTCAGAGTATATCATTCTATTGGAAGTCCCTCATTCTGATGTTAATTTTGTTATAAACAATATGGATAATTTAATTTTAACAATTCCTACGGATTTTGCTCCTGATTGGGTAGTGAATGAATTGAATGAAACATATTATGATAATTTATATCAAGACAATTCTTTGGATTTATTATAAATTTTTTATTTTTATTTTTTAATTTTTTGTGAAAATTCTTATTTTATTTCAAAAGATATATTATAAATTTATTAAATATGAAAAATAGATAAAAAAATATATAATTAAATTTAAAATTTTATTAAATAAATAACAAATTTAAAATTAGTAATTGTTGATGATTTTTATGGATTTAAAGGATTATATAAGGCCCACAACAATAATTGTAATTATTGCTTTTTTGATTATAGGACTATATGCTTTAACAGAAGTAAATTACTTTTCATATAAAAATGTAGCTGAATCTAATGATGTAAATGCATCTGTAATCATTATTCCTTCCATTGGAGTTTTTGAAAAGATTAACAATGTTTCAATATCCCAAGGAGTTATGTATGACACAACTTCTAACATTCCAACTGAAGGTGATACTATTATATTTGGTCATAGAACATTGCAGGGTTCTCCATTTTTACGTTTAGATGCTCTTAAGAAAGGAGATATAGTCATTATAGAATGGCCAGGAATTGGTGAAATAAATTACACAGTTAAAGATTCAAAGATTATATCCCCTACTAATTATTTGGATTTGAATGAAAGTCATGAAACTGGAGATATACATAATCAGGAATTGCTGTTAGTTACTTGTCATCCTATTGGTTCAACTGCTGAAAGACTTATTGTAACTGCTCAATTAAATTCTACAAGTTACATCAATGAAACAGCATTAGAACAAAATCCTCAAGCTAATTGGGCTTGGTTAATAACTGCAGGATTCTTAATATTTGGCCTTGTAATATCATATTTCACTCCATCTAATGAGCGTAAAATCATTTTAGGGGTTGTAATAGCTATTACAATTGTACTGATTTATTTCTGCATTTTCCCAATTTCTTCCCAAATATGGGCTGATCAATTAGGATGGTTAAATAGTTTAATGGGAGTTAATTAAAATTTTATTTATTTTCTAGACTTTTATTAGATTATATTTTAAAATTTTTAATAAAAATTTTATAAATTTAAATTTATTCAAATGTTTACTTTAATTAATTGTTTTGAGGTATTTTATGGACACTAAAGAAAAATATTTTTCCAATATTTCAAATAGGGAAAGGGCGATATTTGAAGGAGCCATTAGTATGGGTGCTTTGTTCCATCAGTTCGTCGGAACTCCTTTTAATAAAACAAATATTGCAAGTTTAGAAAAAGCCATGGAAGAGTCTTTCGCTTTGCAGCCTTGCATCGATAAGGTAGAAGTTTCCATAGATTTGGATAGATTGGATAAGGCAATGACTGAATTTGAATACACCTCTTTAAGTGGGGATATGTTGGATGTTAAAATATATTCGAAAGTAGATGATGTTTTAGCTATTATCCGAATCAAATTTATTGAAGAACTCAATTATCCACTAATGTTTGTTGAAGAGATAATAGAATAGTTCTTCTATTCTTTCTTATTTTTTTATTTTCATCTATTTTGTATCCTTAAAGTCTTTTTATTTTTTCTTTTTATATAATTTAAATTTGTTCAATAGATACTAAATTATTTAAGTAAATACATTCATATATAATATTACTATGTTTTGTCTTAAGGGTATATCTTAAGAAAATTGATATGCATTATTATAAAAAATTTTTTTAAATTATAATCTTTTAATTAAATAAATTTATTTTTATCATTGTTTAAATATAGTTTATTTGTTATAGTTTTAGGTAGTGAGATGATTAGATGATTATTATAGATTCTAAGCTTTGTAAAGGATGCGATATTTGTATTAATGTTTGCCCTAAAAAAGTTTATTCAAAATCTGATAGAGTAAATGCAAAAAATGTTTATCTTCCTTTTCCAGAAAATGAAGAAGGATGCACTAAATGTGGATTATGCGAATTATCATGTCCTGACCAAGCTATTTATGTAGGTAAAGAGGTGGAATAATGGTCGAAGAACAATTTGTTTTAGGAAATGAAGCTTGTGCATTAGGGGCAATAGCAGCAGGCTGTAGGTTCTTTGCAGGTTACCCAATTACTCCATCTACTGAGATTGCTGAGAAAATGTCTTATTTGCTTCCGAAATATGGGGGAACTTTCATTCAAATGGAAGATGAGATTGCGTCTATTGGAACTATTATCGGAGCTTCTTGGAGTGGTTTAAAAACAATGACCGCTACTTCTGGTCCGGGTATTTCACTGATGCAAGAAAATATTGGATATGGTTTTATCACTGAAACTCCTATGGTAATTGTTAATGTACAAAGAGGTTCTCCTTCAACTGCTCAGCCTACCATGTCTGCTCAAGCTGATATGATGCAAGTGCGTTGGGGATCTCATGGAGATTATGAGCCAATCGCTTTAGCTCCATCTTCCGTACAGGAATTCTTTGATTTCACTATTGAAGCATTTAATTTAGCTGAAAAATACAGACTTCCTGTCACTATTCTTGCTGATGAAGTTGTAGGGCACATGAGAGAAAAATTAATTATTCCAGACAAGGTGAATATAGTTACTAGAACAAGACCTGAGCTCACTGATGATTATTTGCCTTTTGACGCTCCTGAAAACGGAACAACTCCTATGCCTGCTTTTGGTGAAGGCTACAATATACATGTTACAGGTTTAACTCACGATAAAAGAGGATATCCAGATACAAATAATCCTGAAACCCATCATAATTTGATTAAACGATTATGTGATAAAGTATTAGCAAATAGGGCAGATATCTGTTCCATTAAAAAGGAATTCTGTGATGATGCAGACATCATAATTGTTTCATGCGGTTCTCCATATCGTTCAGTTGGAGCTGCAATCAAGATGGCTAGAGAAGAAGGCATCAAAGTAGGTTCTCTAAAAATCAACACTCCATGGCCTTTCCCTGAGGAAGAAATCAAAAGCATTGCAAATGATGTTGACAATATTATTGTGCCTGAAATGAATTTAGGGCAAATGGTTCATGAAGTTGAAAGAGTTGTTGCAGGAAAAGCTAATGTTCATTTGATAGGTAAAATTGGCGGAGTTCTTCATAAGCCTGAAGAGATTTTAGAAAAAATTAAAGAGATTCATGAGGGGGAGTGTTAAGATGGTGGAAGAAAAAGTAAGCCCATATAGAAAATATCTTAGAGAAGAAAGATTACCTCATCTATTTTGTCCAGGTTGTGGAAACGGTACTGTTATGAATGCTTTCTTTAAAGGTTTAGAACAATCTGACATTGATTTTGAAGATATTGTAATGGTTTCTGGTATTGGCTGTTCCTCAAGAGTTCCAGGTTATGTGAAATGCGATTCCCTTCACACCACACATGGAAGAGCTTTAACATTTGCAACTGGTTTGAAACTTGGAAACCCTGATTTGGATGTTGTTGTTTTCACAGGTGATGGGGATTCTGCATCCATTGGTGGAAACCATTTAATCAATGCTGCAAGGAGAAATGTGGATCTTACAGTAATCTGTATCAATAACAATATTTATGGAATGACTGGAGGACAAATCAGTCCAACTTCACCTAGAGGTAGTTTTGGTACTACTGCACCTTATGGTTCAAGAGAAAATCCTTTCCGTATTGCAGAAATTGTAGGTGCTGCTGGTGCATCTTATGTGGCAAGATGGACAACTGCTCATCCAATGCAATTGGCTAAAGCTATTCAAAAAGGTTTGAATAGTACTGGTTTCTCATTTATTGAAGCTGTTTCACAATGTCCAACTTATTATGGCCGTAAAAATAAGCTTAAAACCACTATAGATTTGTATAATCATATTAAAGAACATACAATCACTAAGAGGAAAGCAGAGAAGATGGATGTAACAGAGTTACAAGATAAAATAATTGTTGGGGACTTTGAAAATCCTAGACGTGGAGCATTATGCAAAGCTTTAAAAGAATTAACTGAGGAAGTTTCAGGTGGTCCTTTAGCTACTAAATCTGCTTATGAGGAGTTGGATTAAAATGAGGAAGGAAGTTCGTATAGCTGGTTTTGGAGGTCAAGGAGTATTGATGGCAGGCATTATCCTTGGTAAAGCCGCTTCTCTCTTTGATAACATTAATGCGGTACAAACCCAATCTTACGGTCCTGAAGCTCGTGGTGGAGCTTCTAGAACTGAAGTTGTAGTTAGTGATGAGGAAATTGACTATCCTAAAGTTTCACATCCAGATATTCTTGTTGCAATGTCTCACGAAGCATTGATTAAATATATGGATGATTTAAAAGATGAAGGCATATTAATCATAGATCCAGATTTGGTTGTTGAAGAAGAGATAGTTGATTTTGTAAAAGAACACAATATTAATCTTTACCGTGCTCCAGCAACTAATACTGCTACAGAAAAAATTGGTTTAAGAATTGTTGCAAATATTGTAATGATTGGAGCTATTGTCAAAGTGACAGATATTGTTTCTGTTGAAGCTGCAAAACAAGCTATTTTGGATAGTGTACCAAAAGGAACTGAAGATAAGAATATTCAAGCTTTTGAAGCAGGTTATGCTTTGCTTTAATATTTTTTATTTTCTTTTTTTACTTTTTTTAATATTTTTTATTATCTTATTTTTTAAGTTTTCTCATAATTTTTTTAATTTTTTCTATTTTTTAATTTTTCAAAAATATTATTTGATTAATTTTTTATTTTTTCATTCTCAGTTTTTAATTTTTTAATTTTTGCACTTTATTTTCAAATTTTATAAATAATTTTAATAATAAGGAAATACATATTATATTAATGATTAAAATAAATAGTTCTAGTACTAAGATTCATAGGGCAATTTATTAATTTTTATAGTATTTTATTTTTATTCATAAGTATTTTTAAAATTATACGTATTTTTAAAATTTAATTTTAATTTGATAATTTTCATGCTTATTAGTTAGAGTGAGAAAAATGAAGTTTTTTGAACATAGTGCAAAAAAAGTTTTTGAAAGTGAAGGAATTAAAATTTTAGAAGGACATGTCGTATACTCTCCAGAAGAAGCAATGGAAGTAGCTACTGAATTTAGCAGACCTATTGTATTGAAATCTCAGGTACTTGTTGGAGGAAGAGGTAAAGCTGGAGGTATTAAGTTTGCAGACAACCCTGGAGAAGCATTTGAAATAGCTAAAGAGTTATTGAATCTTGAAATTAAGGGAGAAGAAGTCAAACACTTGCTTATTGAAGAAAAAGCAGATATTCAAAGAGAATTTTTCTTAAGCGTTTCAAATGACAGAGCTAATAGGACTCCGATTATCATGGCAAGTGCAGAAGGTGGTGTTGAAATTGAAGAATTGGCTAAAACATCTCCTGAAAAAATTATTAGATATAATGTAAATCCATTAAAAGAATTCTTGCCTTATGAAGCTCGTGAAATAGCTCGTAAAATGGGTGTAGGATCAGAATTGATTTCTAAAATTGGAGATATCATTTGGAAACTTTATAATGTTTATGATAAATATGATGCGGAAATTGCTGAAATCAACCCTCTCATTTTAACAGATGATGGTTTAATTGCAGCTGATGCTAAATTGGAAATTGAAAATGATGCATTGTTCCGTCACCAAGATCAAGTAAAACAAAATAGATTCAAGAAAAAAGACTTTGCTTTTGTAAAGCTTGATGGAGACATTGCAGTTATTGGTAATGGTGCAGGGTTGACTTTAACTGGTATGGATATGGTTACCCTATTTGGCGGAAAACCTGCAACTTTCTTGGATATCGGTGGTGGAGCATCTGATGAATCCATTAAAAAAGCTTTAAATTTAGTTTTAAATTACCCTCCTGTAAAAGTGGTATTCCTTAATGTGTTAGGTGGTATTACTAGAGCGGATGATGTTGCAAGAGGAGTAATTGCAGCTTTGGAAGATAATAAATGGGATGTAAATATTGTAACAAGACTTACTGGTACAAATGAAGAGGAAGGTCAAAGATTATTGGAAGAAGCAGGCATTCCTTATGAAATCTCATTAGAAGAAGCCGCTAAAAAAGCAGTTGCAATGTGTGAAGAGATTAAAGCACAAGAAGCTAAATAACTTCTCTCTTTATCTTTTCTTTTTTATTCTATTTTTTCTATTTTTCTATATAATTTTATTTTTTCTATTTTTATTCTAATAAAACAACTCTACTGACTTCAGACTCTTTAGTTAATTCCCTTCCTGTTTTATCTGCTATTTCTAGAGCAAAATCACGAACTTCCTGGTTTGATGGCATATTGTCAAGACTTAATCTTTTTCTGGAAGATCCTACAAACATATATGCTTTCACTTCAACATATTTTGGGTTAGCTTTATTGATTAGTTTTGCATATTCGTCAGTGTTAATCATGTTCTTGCCCTTAACTGAGGTAATGCGTATTGCTGTACGGCTATCAAAACTGTTCATCAGTTCAAGTGTTTTGTTTAAATTGTTCCAAGCATCATTTATTTGGGGGTTACAAAGCTCTTTATACACTTTCTCATTAGGTGCATCTAAGGAAACATATAGTTGAGTTGGTTCGTTCTCAAGGCTTCCAAGTTTTTCCCAGTACATTCCATTACTCACTAGAAATGTTGTGAAATCCTGTCTATGGAATTCAGCTAAAAGTTCATCAATTTCAGGATATAATGTTGGCTCTCCTGCAAGTGAAATAGCGGCATTTGTTGGCTTTTTGCTTTCTTCAAGTTTTTTCTTGTCTGCCTTTTTATTCCCACCAAAACCGCATAAAAGATTGTTTTGAGCTTTTATGGCACCTTCAATAATTGTTTTAGGATCATCATATTCCCCCTCCCATTCGATTCTGGTTTGACTTAAGTCTCTCCAGCAAAAAGAGCATTTTTGGTTACAGAATGGTACAGCAGGAGACATTTGAAGACATCTGTGAGATTGCACTCCATAGAATTGCTCTTTATAGCAAACTCCTTCATTGACCATGCTTTTTCTAGTCCAATGACATATTTTTGCAGCAGCATGTCCATGCTCTCCTACAAATCTATAACCGCTGTATTCTAATTTTGCTTGTTCTTCTTTAGTGAATGCCATATTAATCCTTTTTATTTTTTTGTTGATTAAAATAATTTAAATATAATTAAGAATATATATTTTATTAATATAGTAATAATTTTTTTAATTATTCTATTTATTATTTACCATAGAAAAAATAATTTAAAAAACAATTTTATTAATGTATTATAGTTTTTAAGGAGGATTTGATTTGAGTCTTAAAACACCTGTTGTTATATTAAATTTTAAAACTTATTTGGAATCCAGCGGTGAAAAGGCATTGGATTTGGCTAATGCTTTAGAAAGTGCTGGTGAAGAATCCGGAATTACAATGGTTGCTGTACCGCAAGCTATTGATATCTATAGAATTAAAGAGGAAACCAATATTCCTGTATTCTCTCAACATATTGATGCTGTATCTCCTGGAGGTCATACTGGAAGCAATTTATTTGAAAGTTTCCTTGCAAGCGGTATTGATGGGACCTTATTGAATCACTCTGAATGCAGAATGACTTTAGCGGATATTGCAGAAGTTGTTAAAAAGACAAAAGAGGCAGAACTCATTTCATGTGTCTGTACCAATAATATTGAAACTAGTGTTGCAGCAGCTACATTTTCCCCGGATTATGTAGCAGTGGAACCACCTGAACTTATCGGTACTGGAATACCTGTTTCCAAAGCTGATCCTGAAGTTGTAAAGGGAAGTGTATCTAAAGTTAAAGCCATTAACAAGGATGTTAAGGTTTTATGTGGTGCAGGAATTTCCACTGGTGAAGATATGGCTGCGGCTATTGACTTAGGTGCTGAAGGAGTTCTTTTAGCTTCTGGAATCATTAAGGCAGAAAGTCCTAAAGATGCATTATTGGATTTGGTAAGTAAGATTTAATCATGTTATTTTAATTGTTTATTTAATAAATTTATATTTAATGATTATTATTGAGTGAAATTATGGCTAACTTTAATACTATTGATGATTTTGATGTAAATGGCAAAACAGTTTTAGTTAGGATTCATATTAATTCCCCTGTAGACCCTAATTCTGGAATCATTTTAGATGATACCCGTATGAAATTGCATGCTGAAACCATTAAGGAATTGTCTATGAAAGGGGCTAAAACAGTTATTCTTGCTCATCAAAGTCGTCCAGGTAAAGATGATTTTACCACATTAGAGCAACATGCAGCCGTCTTATCTAAAGCAGTCGGTTTGGAAGTGAAATATGTTGATTCAATCTTCTCATCTAAGGCAAGAGAATCAATTATAGCTTTAGAACCTGGGCAAATCTTGCTTTTAGAAAATGTTAGATTCTTTTCAGAAGAGCAATTGAAACG
>NZ_JAFRJO010000066.1 GCF_017432245.1 Methanobrevibacter sp. | reverse complement strand
ATTTAAAAATTTTATGATTAAAATTAAAATAATATTAAAAATTAGTTTATTTTTTATTCTTCTTTGTTTGCTTTTTATCCAAGGAAAAATGATTGTTCTCAAGCAATCTGTTTACACCATCAACATAAGCTTCCACACTAGCATTGATAATGTCTGGTTCGGTTGCCCTTGCAGATATGATCTTGTCTCCTGAACTAAGCTTTACGATTACCTCAATCAATGCGTCTGTACCGCCGGTAACTGCATCTACGTGGTATTCCTCAAGCTTGATGTCTGCAAAGTTTTTTATTCCCTTATTGACTGCATTGATAGCTGCATCAACAGGTCCGATACCAACATCCGCTTCGATGACTTCCTTATCTTCAATATTCATCTTAATTGAAGCGGTTGGTCTGATTTTGTTGCCTGAAACGATTGTGAGCTCGTCGAGATTGATTTTCTTTTCTTGCTCAATGTTTAGGACATGCTCTGCAATAGCTTCCAAATCAGTGTCTGTAACAGTTTTTCCCTTGTCTCCAAGGTCCTTTACCTTAAGGAAGATTTCATTTAACTGGTCGTTGTTCACTTCAATTCCTAATTCCTGCAATCTATTGTTCAAACCTTTTGTTCCAACATGCTTTCCAACGATAAACTTACGTCTATGGCCTACAAGTTCTGGCATGATTGGTTCATAGGTAGCGCTGTTTTTTATAACTCCATCTGCATGAATTCCAGATTCATGTGCAAATGCATTTTCACCTACAATAGGCTTGTTTGGAGCAAGATAAGCATTGCTTAATCTTGAAACCAATTTGGAAGTGCTGTAAAGTTGATTTATCTTGATGTCAGTTGTGTACTTGCTTTCATCGTCATCATCACTATATTTGTATAATGTGTTCAATGAGACTACAACCTCTTCTATAGCAGCATTTCCTGCTCTCTCACCAAGTCCGTTTATAGTTCCATGGAATCTAGTAGCTCCTCCATCAATAGCTGATAATGTGTTAGCTACTGCAAGTCCAAAGTCATTATGGCAATGAGCGCTAACAGGAACTCCCAAATCAGTGAATTTCCTATAGAAATTAAATGATTTGAGTGGTGTAAGCATTCCTAAAGTGTCACATGGGCAAATTCTGTCAGCTCCTGCATCGATTGTTGCCTTGAATATTTTTCTTAAGTATTCAACATCAGTTCTTGTTGAGTCTTCAGCAGCAAGCTCTACAGAAAGTCCATGGTCTTTAGCGTATTCAACTACTTTGATGGCATCTTCCATCATTTCATCTTGAGATTTTTTCAGTTTATATTTCAAATGCAAATCAGAAGTGGGAACTACTACATTTACAGCATCAACATCACATTCTAGGCAGTAATCAACATCTTTAAGCAATGTTCTTGAAAAGCTTACAATCTCTGCATCCAATCCTTGAGATGTAATCAATTTAATAGCTTCCCTTTCTCCTTCAGATGTGATTGCAGATCCTGCCTCAATCGAATTAACTCCTATTTCATCTAGTTTGGTAGCTATCCTCAATTTTTTAATTGCATTTAAGGAGATTCCAGGGGTCTGTTCCCCGTCCCTTAATGTGGTGTCTAATACTTCTATCTTCATTTTTCCACTTCTTTTTGATTAAATAATGTTAGTATAATTTTTTTGAATGATTTATTTTTCCATCTCTTCTTTAAACCATTTTACAGTTTCCCTTAATTGCTCTTCAAATTTACCTTCTTCTGGATTAAAGTTAATTTTTTCCTGATTGCTTATGTCTGCTAATGAGTGTTTAATATCTCCAGGACGTTCATCTAAATATTTCACTTCCAAATCGGACTCTAAAACATCACTAACGATATTAAATAAATGGTTTATAGTCATTGATTTTCCTAATGCAACATTGACTATTCCATTGTAGTCAGATTCGCAAGCTGCAATATTTGCTTTAGCTATTTCCTTTACAAAGATAAAGTCTCTGCTTTGCTCTCCATCACCATAAATTACAGGACTTTCCCCTTTTAGGATTGCAGAAATGAATTTAGGAATTACTGCTGCATAAGGTGAGTTTTCATCTTGTCTAGGACCAAAGACATTGAAATACCTAAGTGCAACATAATTCAAGCCATAGCTTTCATAGAATGATTTTAAATATAATTCCCCGCTTGCCTTTTGAGCTGCATAAGGGGATGAAGGCATAGGAAGTTCAGTTTCCTTCAATGGCATGTTTGGATTTTCTCCATAAACTGCAGATGATGATGAGAAAACAATCTTTTTAATATTGTTGTTTTTACATGCTATAAGCAATTTCAAGGTAGCATCAATGTTTGTCTCGTTATAGTCAAAAGGTTCTGCAACGCTTCCTGGCACACTTACCTTTGCAGCAAGGTGGAATACATAATCCTTTCCTTTTAAAATCTCATCTAAATCGCAGTCTAAAAGATCTTCGTTAATTATAGTTAAGTTTTCATGATTTGGATTTTCCAGGTTTTCCATTTTTCCAGAGGATAAGTTGTCTATAATGGTTACCTTATTGTTTTCCAATAGTTCTCCTACAATATGTGATCCTATAAATCCACATCCTCCAGTCACTACAATTTCCTTATTTTCCATTATATCAGGTCCTTTTTATAATGTCATTTGAATTAGATTGTTATTATCTTGATTTAAATTATCAATTATTAAAACTTTTAATTATTAAGTCTATATTAGAATAAATTATAATTTTAATACTATTTTAATATTATGTATTTAAAGAATAATTTAAAATATTTTTTTAAAATTTCAAAAAAAATTATTTTTCTAAAAAAAATTTTTCTCTAAAAATCACTTATTTTTCCTAATTAGTAATAATTTTTATTTATTTTGTATTAAATTTACTCTATTTTTTTAATTTTAAAAATAATCAAATATTTGTCCTATTTTTTCGGCTTGTCAATAAGTAATAAAAGATATATATTATATTATAACATATTTATAAGTATGATTAGTATAGGTGCTAATGGATTTCAATTACTTATGAATTATATCGTGGCGATTATACTTGCAATAGTCTTAGCGTTAGCTTTAAGATTGCCACTTCTTCCAGAAAAGCAGATTAGGTTTTCCTGGACCAAAAGCGCACTATTCCCAACTCCTGTTTTTGCTATAGGGATTCTAGCTATTTTTTATTCACTGAATGTGTTTTGGATTTATAATGGATTGTTAATTGCAATTATAGTAGGAGTTTTTTCAGCTATTTTTGTCAAGTATCTATTCGATTATGTTTTCCCAAGCCCTCAAGGAGGTAGCGAATAATGAATCTAATTATTGGCTTGATTTTAGCAACCATTATCTCTTGGCTTAATTTTGTGATAGTGGATACATTCCTTGGTCTTCCTGAAGCTCCTGGAGTTAAAGGAGCGGAAACCGTAGGATATTCCATTAAAAATAGAAAAGGAGATTTGGCAGGAGGATTCTTCCAAGGAAACATCTTATGTTCTCCAGATGCATCAGCAGGAACATTGATGGCTTCAATTGGAGTTTATATTCTTGGAATCCAAGGCGGTCTAATAGCTGCATTACTTGTTTATATTGGAAATAGGTTATGTGCAGATCCAGGGTATGCTGGAACAACTGGCGCTTTGACCATGACACTACTTATATTCATATTCTCATTTGTTGGAATCACTCCAGAGATGTTCATTTGTGGAATGGTAATTGCAATATTCACTATTCAAGGAATTCATCATCCTACAAGTTCAAGATTAATTGGAAAAATAGCAAAATCCTTTGGCAGATATACTAAATATGAATAATTAAAACGATTTGAATTGTTTAGTTAGTTTATTATTAATTAAATGATTAAAAAATAGATAAAATAAATTAAATAAAAAATACAAGGTTAAATCATGTTTATTGAAATTATTGGTGTTATTGCAATCTTAATGGCTTTAAGGGCAGTAATAACCAAAGATAGAGCAGAAAAATTACTTTACATAAATGTAATAGGATTCTGTGTTTCTGCATTGATTGCATTGTATATTCAAACTCCATTTGGTCTTGTATTAGCTGCAACTTTCTTTATCTCTTCTACAATTGGAGCAAATGCAATTGCTTACAGTTTAAAGGATTTGGAAGATGAGATAACCTTTGATAAGGATATGGAAGAGCATAAGGAAAACTAATAATTGAAAAATTAAATTAAGATTAAATTAAAATTATACTTACTCATTATTTTTCAAATAATAGAAAATGGGATTTAAATGTTGGAATTTATTGACTTGACAACAATATCAATTGCTTTGATGATAATAGGTGCTATTGGAGTTGTCCTACTTAAAAAACCATTGGATAAGGTAATAATGGTTTCTATTTTGGAAGCAGGCTTATTCTTAGCTATTGTTAGCTTTAAATACTTGGATGTAGCTTTCTTAACTGCTGTTCTTGACCCATTGTCTATTATTGTATTCTTGCTTGCTTTGATTAAGATAAATGAAGTGCGCAAGTCACATTTAGAAGATTATTCCACTTTTGATAAAGTGAATTACACAACTGAAAACAAAGAAAGAAACTCTGAAGGTGGTAAATGATGTTTAATCTTGCTCTTTGGGTTTATGTAGGTTTAGCATTATCCATTTTTGGAAGCATTGCTGCAGTATGGGGTCCTGGTGTAAAAGACCCAATTATAAGGACAATCAATACTGAGGTAGCATCTGTAGGAGTTTCATTGATTTTACTTACTTACAATTCTACATTAGCTCTTTTGACCTTGATTGCAACTACAATCATAGTTACTTTAATCCTATTTAGAGCTATTGCTCGTTTAGAAGAGATAGGAGCTGATGTATAATGCTTATCAATTTATTAAAAAATGAAATTCAGTTTCAATTAATGCTGGGAGGAATCTAAAAATGCCTAGAATAGCTAAATTATGGAATAAGTTGGCAAATCCTAAGAATATTCCTAGATTGTTTGCTCTAATTTTAGGTTTGCTCTTGATTGCTGGGTTCCTGATTCCTATAGGATTGGAAAGCGATCAGCTCTACACTCGTCCAGCTCCTCAAAGTCAAATGGATGCAGGTCTTGCAATTGCTCCATATGACAGAGGCGGAGAGATTTTAGAAAGTCCTGGTATTACAGAAGCCCAATATCCTGAAAATTCCGAGAATTTAGGTTGGATCAATTCATATATGACTCCAATAGCTGAAGCACTGAAAGGCATTTCCCCATACTTTGGAACAAGTATCTGTGCATCTCCTGGAGGAGTTATAGATGAAATCCTTTACTATACAAGAGGTTTCGATACAATCCTCGAATCTTCCATCCTCATGATGGCATTCATTATTGCATCATGGCTTGCAATTAACTTCACTATGGATAGAAAGGAAGAAAAAGGTAAAGGAGATATCAAGGAAGATGTAAAAAGAGCTATTGCAAGTTCTGACAGAATAGCTAGTGAAGTTGAGGAAAGCAATAGAAAAGCTCGTGCTAAACAAGCAAAAAAGGAGTTCAGGTGATTAGATGGTTGCTAGTATAGTTCCTCAATTTGTTCCTGCTTTCTACCAATCAACGTATTCCACAGCTTTATACGGTGGTTTGATTGTCGCTTTCATTGGCTTAATAGGTATTGCAATGGAGAAAAGGGATATTCAAGTCCTTATCTTAACTGACATTGTTGGTCTCGCTATGCTTATTGTCGTAGCTGCAGTGGGAACTGACTTGTCTGAAGCATTGATTCTTCCTGGTTTGGTAGTTGAATTGGCAGAGATCATGGCAATATCCGAGATTTTGATATCTCGTGAAATGAGAAAGAAAGATGTTGATACCTCATTTTCACCGATGCCTTTGAATATAGATATGGAGATTATGACAACTGCTCCTAATTTCATTGCATTGCTACTCATAGGATATGGTGTATTCCTATCAGGGTTCACTGGTGGTGCAGTAGCTGGTGGAGGTATTGTGATTTATGTATTAAGCAGAAAGGTAAGAGGATTGCCTATTGTTGTTCTTGATGGAGTAGGAGCAATATCCGGGATCTCTTGGTGCTTATGGATCATTGGTTTCCTATTATTCTTCTTGATGCCGCAATATTGGTTACTCAGTTTATTCCTTGCAGCACTTGGATTGCTCTTGAAAGTGGCTTCCAAGATTGGATTGATTGGAATTCTAATGAGAGAGGAATATGGAAGAAAATGATTTTTTCTAAAAAATAATTTAAAATTAAAATATTATATTTATCAGTTTATTATTCAAAAAAATTCAAGTAAATGAACTTAAATTTAAAAAGGAGACTTTAAATGCTTATAGAGAGTTTAGGCGGAGACTTGATGGGTACAATTCCTTTAGGGGATATTGTTCTTTATTTAAACCCTCTCCACATATTCTTGTTTGTAACTATACTTGTATTTACAGCATTGATAGCTATGAGCCGAACTGAAACTCAAGTGGAAGCAATGTTTGGTTCTCTTGATGAAAATAAGGTTGCAGTTGGCAAAAAGGAATTCAAGCATAGAAGATTCTTGGCTATTATCTGTGGTATAGCAACAGCAGGAGCTATGATCACTGGAGACTTGTTTAACTTTACCCTATTCATGGCTTTAATTGGTATTGTTAACATTGGTATTGTTTCTGCTGTAAAGCAGGTAGAGGTCTTGAATTCCGCTTACCAATACGGTTTGATTGCAATGATGTGCGGTTTGCCATTATTTGGTGGAGCAGCTATGATTTTAGCAGCTACCGGTACATTAAGTTTAATTGAACTTGCAACAATTCCTGCAAGTCCAATGATGATATTCTGTGCACTTGTAATGCTGATTGGAGTTTGCGGAGAAAGCGGTATTGCTCCATTCTTTGCAAGTAAGGCAGAAATGTTTAGAACTCCTGGATCTCCATTCATATTGATTATCCACTTAAGTTCATTGTTTATCATTGTAAGATTTGTTGAAATCTTATTAACCATATTATAGAATCAATTATAAGAATCAATTATAAGAAAAGAATCATATTTATTAATTTATATTAAAATAGAAGGTCGATAAAATGAATAAAATGAAAATAGCTAGTTATATTATCTTGATTGCGTCAGTATTAGCTATCCTTTACGCTTTAATATTTAATCCAGCTGATTGGATAGTATATGCAATAGCTATTGTTTGTATACCATTTTTAGTACTTTCATTTGGACTTCTTACAATGTCCAAACCAATAAAAGATGAAGAGGAGGAAAGAAGAGAAGAGCCTTTCACAGGTTACTAGTATAATCTCTTTGCAGATATCATGAATTTAATGGCTCAAATTTTAATCAATGTAATAATCGCTTTCCTTGCTGGTAGTCTTTTATTAGGTTTCCACAGAAAGGTTATGGCAAGAGTCCAATTGAGACCAGGACCTCCTATTATACAGTACTTATTGCATTCATTGAAATTTTTCTTTAAGGAAACTTCATTTCCAAAAACTGCTGCAATGCCGTTTTATGTAGGCATTACAGTTATTTTAGCAGCTGTTTGGGTTACTGCAGTTATTGTAGGTCCAGTGGCTCAAGGCTCCTTAATGATCATATTCGGTGTTTATGCAATCCATAAGATTGTAGAGCATAATGCAGGATCCTCATCAGGTTCCCCATATGGTAAGTTAAGTTGTGTAAGGGCTGTTTTCTCAGCAGCTGGTGAATTGCCGCTCTTTGCAGTAATTGCAATCATATTCCTATTGACTGGAACTATGGATATCAGTGGAATTATTGCATATCAAGCAGCAAATGGTCCTTTAGTATTGCAATTGCCTCTTGCAGCAATTATGTTCTTCACTTTAATAGTTACAAAATCTCCATATTCTCCTTTTGCAATCACAAAAGGAAAGGAAATCATATCTGGATTTGAAACTGAACACTTTGGTATGCTTAGAGGATACATAATGTTTTCAGAATCAATCGCATGGTACATTCTATTATGGTTATTCTTAACAATATTCTTTGGACCAATTTCCGTTGTCGGATACTTGATTGGAATGATTGTAATCTGTATAATTACAGGATTCATCAATGCTACAACTCCTATGTTGAATCCAAACCATTCCGTAATGGCTCAAATTTCAATTGCAGTTATCTGTACAGTTGGTTCAATTATCATGATTATTATTTAAAATTATTAAAAAAATTAAATTTATAAAAAATAAATTAAAAAAATTAAAAAGATTTAATTACTTTTAATTAAGTAAAAACGAATAAAGAAGGCTTAAAAATGAATGATGAAAAAGGAATGAGAGTATTAACTTCATTGGTAGCTTTAGGCATTTTTATAGTGGCAGGACTTGCCGCTTTCTATCAAAGTATTTTAGCGCTTCCTTTAGCTATAATCGGACTTATCTTTGTTCCATTCATATTGGTGCAAAATAAGGAAAAATATGCTCATTTAGCTGAAAATCTAGAGAAAATTGCATTCATCATTACATTTTTGATAATTTGTATCACATTTATTTGTTTATATAAGCCAATTTAGGTAAACTGGGTGAGATTATGGAAGAATTATATATTATGATTTATATTTTGGTTTTCATTATAGGATCCATCGCTGGTCTTTTATTAAGCTATAAAAAGCATATGGAACCTTATATAATATCTGAAATAGATGTTTTAACCTTGGTTTTATCTATTATTGGATGGTTTTTATTATTTAACCATGGATTAAATCCAAATATTAGCTCTGAAATATTGCTTACTATTGCATTCTTCTTTATAGGGCTTGCATTAGGAAGAAGACCAGGTTATGGTCGTAAGGAAACTGCAATAGGTATTCTTATTGCAGCAGTAGTCTGGATTTCAACATCTGGAGTATTATTTTAATATGAACTAAAGTTGCTCACGTGATTTGTATGAATAGTGAAGAAAAGTATGAAATGATGAAATTAAGGGTTCTTCATAGTTTTAAATGGGAAAAAGACCTTATAAACCCATTGGCTGAAGAATTTGGAATTTCTAAAGAGGAATTTGAAGATATTCTTATGAATCGCTTTGATATGAGTGATTTGGAAAATATGCATGCTACCTTTGAAATAGCAAACAGGGAAAAGATTAAAAGGCAAATGCATCTTGATTTGAGACTTTATTGGTTAAGTGATGTTGCTAAACTAATATCTGAGGAAGATGCAGATAGAATCTGCCACCAATTAACCAAAGATGTAGTAAAGCATGGCAAAAAGTATGAGGATGCCATAGAAGAAGGTAGAGCTCAAATAGTTGAATTATTGAGAGAATAATTATTGAACAATAATTGAAAAATAATGTTTATAAAATTATTAAAGAACGAGATTTAAGGTAATTGAAATGCTTAAAAAACTTAAAGATATTGTGAGAAAAAGTTCAATTCATGTTTGTATTGTAAACTGTGGAGGATGCAATGGCTGTGATGTAGAGCTTGTAGCGCTTCTTTCACCAAGATACGACCTTGAACAGTATGGAATTTACGTTCACAATAATCCTCGTGAAGCCGATGTTCTTTTAGTGACTGGTGCAGTTACAGAACAATGGAGAGACAATTTAAGAAGGATTTATGCAAAAACTCCTGAACCTAAGATTGTAGTGGCTGTTGGAAACTGTCCACAGTCTGGAGACGTATTTGCACAAGAGGGAGGAAGAGTTCTTGCTCCTGTTTCAGACTTCATTCCAGTGGATGCAGCTATTCCGGGTTGTCCTCCAAGGCCAAGTGAAATATTAGAGGCAGTTTTAACTGTTGCTCCTGGTGCTCTTGCAGCTAAAGGAAGAGCTCAAGACGCTAGGGAAGATTAATGTTTATTAGTATTGTTTATTAGTATTTTGAATTTAGATTTAGATAAGTAAAGGAGTCAGATATTATGATATTACCAATTGGACCAATTCATCCAGGTTTAAAGGAACCTTTAAGACTTAAGCTTAAGACTGAAGGTGAAAAGGTTATTAAAGCTGAGATCGATTATGGTTATGTTCATAGAGGTATTGAAAAGATTATGGAAGGAAAGACCTGGCAAAAATGCATTTACTTATCTGAAAGAATCTGTGGTATCTGTTCCTACGAACATACACAAACCTTTGCAGAAACTTTAGAATCAATTTCTGGAGTTCAAGCGCCTTTAAGAGCCCAATACTTAAGGGTCATTACAAATGAATTGGACAGGATCCAATCCCACTTGCTTGCAAATTCAACATTCTTCAAGACTCTTGACCATGAGACATTGTTCATGCATGTTTTGGCCTTAAGGGAACATGCAATGGATTCCCTTGAACTCTTAACAGGAAACAGGGTCAATTTAGGATGGAATGTTGTTGGTGGAGTCAGAATGGATGCTGATGAGCGCCATTTCAATGCTATACTTGAAAACTTAAAGAAGATTGAAGATGGCTTTGATAGGCATATCGCATTATTTGAAGAGGCTCCAATAGTTGCATTAAGGGCAAAAGGCGTTGGAGTGATGACTAAGGAGGAAGCTATTAAAGGCCATGCGGTAGGTCCTATTGGAAGGGCTTCCGGTCTTAAGCATGACTTAAGAGAAGAGCATTATACTTATCGTGATTATTTTGACTTCAAGCCTATTTGGAGAAAAGAGGGAGATAACTATGCCCGTACCTTAAATAGGCTTTATGAAGTTGAGCAATCTATTGATTTAGTGAAACAGGCAATTGAAAATATGCCTGAAGGAGATATAAGAGTTCCTGTGGAAATTCCATCAGGATATGGTGAATGGAGAAATGAAGCTCCTCGTGGAGAAGTAAGATATATGGCTGAAACCAATGGGGATTTGATTAAGCGCATTTCAATAAGAACACCAAGTATTATGAATATTGACTCCTGTGCGAGGTACATGCTTAAGGATGTAGCTACAGTTGCTGATGCCGTATCTACTTATGCATCATCAGATCCTTGCATTGCATGTACTGAAAGAGTGGCTATAACTGACGTTGATACTGGCAAATCCACTGTAAAAGACTTCTTTGAGGTGAAATAAAATGTCCTCACTTATTTGGTATATTTATGAATTTGCTAGAAAAACCTGGATTGATGGATTTTTCGATGCAAAATCCAAGGAAGATATAGCACACAAGCCAGATAGATTCAGGGATTTTCCTGAAGTGATCAAGGAAAATTGTATTGGTTGTGGAAGCTGTACTGCATCTTGCCCATCACCAAATGCAATCAAATTGGTTAGGGATTCAGACAATGAGGAGTCCATTGGTTTGATTTATCCAGTAATTAATAAAGCGGCTTGTATCAGATGCGGTTTCTGTGCTGAAGTCTGCCCTTCAACTCCAAAGACATTGGAATGCGGTGAAAACCATTTCATTCGTGAAGAGTTCAATATCATCCCATCAAAAAGAAAGTACATTGTGGATGATTACTTATGCATAAGATGCCATAAGTGTATGGATGCCTGTGAAGTTGGAGCGATTGAAGAGATTGATGATAGGCTTGTTGTCAACCAATCCAAATGTATTTCCTGTGGAAAATGTTTAGAGACCTGTCCTGTAAAAGGAGCAATGAGAGGAGTCTTTGTAAACAATCTCGAAGAGCAAAAGAAAATCATCAATTTGGCAGTAAGCACCTTAGAGGAATACATTGAATCCAAGCAGGATGACTTGATTAATTTAGGCACTGACAGGCTATTTTTAGATGAATTGAAACTCAAACCTATTTTAGACGAGTCATTAACAATCTTAAATGATGAAGAGGTTGTTCATGAAGTCTTGGAAGATGCCATCAATAGATTGAAGATTAGAATTATCACTTGGGATGCAGATAATTGTAAGAAATGTCAAATGTGCATTCCAGACTGTCCAACTGGAGCAATCAGCTTCGATAATGACAACGATACCATTGTAAGGGATAAGGAAAAATGTTTAAGATGCAGTATTTGTTATCAGACCTGTCCATTTGGTGTAATTAAATATTTCTTGGCTAAGTTTAATTTAGATACTAATGATAATGATGAGGAAGTTATTCACATTTCTGTAAAGGCTTCTCAATTAGCAGAAAGGAGGGCTTAATATGGTTACTGTAGACCCTATTCCAAGACCATTAAGGGATGTTCATATAGAGTATGAGATTGATAATGAGAAATGTATCAATTGTATGGATAAGCCATGCTTGAATGTCTGTCCTATTGATGCAGTTTATCAAGATGAAAATACCAAGTTAATTAAATTGGATGAACATTGTTTCGGTTGTGTCTTGTGTACCAATGCATGTCCTTATGATGCTATTCACATTAAGAAGACTTTAGCAGATCCTATTCGTGAAAATGTTCCAAACATTAACAAAAAGCTCTGTAGAGCTTGCGGTGCATGTGTAAATGCATGTAAGTCTGGAGCTATCCATTTAAGGTCTTCCGGTGGAGAGGAAGTACATAGTGAAATAGATGAGGATAAGTGCATCCGTTGTGGTTATTGCTTTAGGCACTGCCCTACTGATGCAATCAAGTATGGGGAATTGCTTCCTAAAACCGTAAAGGAAGGTAAAACTCTCTGCATTGACCAGGATGAATGTATTGGTTGTATGACTTGTACAAGGATTTGTCCTTCCAAAGGTGCAATCAATGTAGGAAAAACCAATAAATTGCCGTTCATTGACCCTGCTTACTGTGCAAGATGTGAGGAATGTATGCATTCATGCCCTACCTATGCAATCGATTATGTTGAAAGGGAAGAGGCATTTGAATCATTCAATAAGATCAAGACATTGGAAATTGCGTCTGAAATCATTGATAGGGATGTTCATAACATTTCAAAGGGAGTAACCAATATTGATAATGTTCTGGTAAAATTGCTTGAGGACATCTCAGCGGATTATCACTTTGAGGATTTCGATTATGAAAACTCAATGGACATTAGGGATGTTCCAAGAGGAATGGAATTTTCAGATGTTGAAATATTCACTTGTACCAACTGCAGATCAATTGTAGTGAATGTAACAGAATTCCTTAATGAGCGTTTGAATGCACAGATTAAAAAGGACTTAGATGTTGTAAAGGTTTTGGACCTTGTAGAGTTCTTCCCACCTACACTTGGAATTGAAGTGGTGGAAGAGAATTGTATCAGTTGTGGATTATGCAGAGATGTATGTCCGACTGAATCAATTAGCTTGGATGGTCCTAATCCAATTGTGATTGATACAGACAATTCCTGTGTATACTGTGGATTATGTGCTGAAAGCTGTAATTTTGAAGCTATCAAGCTTAAGGAAGAGTTCTTTACAAACAGGAATCATGAGATATTCTTCATTAAAAGAGACCTTAGAGGAAGAAGAAACGGTACTGTAGAGATTAATCATCATGCTTGTCAATTGTGTGAAGTGTGCGTTAAAAACTGTCCAGTTGACGCATTGAGCGTTGAAGACGGAAAGGTCGTTGTAAATCATGATGATTGTATTTCCTGTAGAAACTGTGAGGGAATCTGTCCAGTGAATGCAGCAAGGGTCTCAACTATTTGGCAGTTCTTATAAATTATTTTTAAATTTTTTAAATTTTTTCTTTTTTTTATTCTTATCAGATTACACTTATTGAAAATGAAATTAAGACTTGAAGTTAGGAAGATAAAATTATGGTAAAAAAAGTTTTTATCACAGATTGTGAAGGTCCATTAACATTAAATGACAATGCTTATGAATTGGCAGATGAGTTTATTGAAGATGGTGGAAAATTATTCAAGATCATCAGTAGATTTGATGACTATCTTGTTGATGATGTCAAGCTTGAAAATTATCATGCTGGTGACACACTTAAACTTATTGTTCCATTTTATAAATTAGCTGGACTAACAAATGAAAAAATGATCAAGTTTTCAAGGGAAAACATCTATCTTGTTGATGGTTCTGATGACACTCTCAGATTCGCAAATGAACTTATTGATTCTTTCATAGTTAGTACTAGTTATGGTCAATATATTGAAGCTCTATGCAATTATATTGATTTCCCATTCCAAAATACTTATCACACACAACTCGATGTAGATGGGGCTACTAATTTTAACCAATTTGATAAAAAATCAGATAATGTTTCATCCATAACAAACAATTCTCAAACTATTGTTGGTGACAAATCACCAAAATTTATTGAGGAACTTAAGAAAGTTGATGAGTTTAGAAAAATTATACTTGAACACGGTGAAGAAACTGAAGATGACTTCAATGTTTTGTATGACATTTTCTTCAATGAGTTTCCAAAGCTTGAAATCAACAAGTATATTGAAAGTGTGAAAACTGTTGGTGGTAAAGGTAAGCAAATTGCAGTTGAGGATATTGTTGATAAATTGGATTTGGGTCAAGGTTCAATAATCTACATGGGGGACAGCATCACAGATGTTGAGCCATTGCAATATGCAAGGGACAATGGCGGTTTGTCAGTAAGCTTCAATGGAAATGAGTATCCAATGAATGTTGCAGAGATTGCAGTGATATCTGACCATACTATTGTAAGTTCCATTTTGATTGATCTTCATTCCAGATTTGATAAGGAATATGTTTTAGACTTTATTAGGGAGTATTCACAAAAAGGTCCAAATGCAGCATTTGAAGATTTTGAAGTGGATTATTCACTTGTTGAAAAGTTCGAAAAGGTATTTTACAATAAGGAAGCCCCTATAATTGAGATAATTACAGATGATAATAGAGAGTATCTTCTTAAGTTAAGCAAAGAGATGAGAAACAGCATCCGTGGAAAGGATATTGGTGGATTAGGTTAATATTAATTATTTAAAAATATTTTATCAAGCATATTAGTAATGAGATGACATTTATGGCAAAGTATGATAAGGTTGAAGATACATTCTTTGAATCATTTGACGGAATGTACATTAGAGCATTGATTACAGCAGAAGACGAATTGACTGTAAAGGAAGCGGCTTATGATGCTACAGCTACACCAAGTGCTGTAATTGGCAGAGTGGAAGCAGGTGTCGAAGCTTTTGTAGACGCTGATAAAACTCCGGATGGAAGACCTGGAGCCATTGTTCAATTCTGGTTAACTGATGACTTGGCAAAGTTTGAAAAGGAATTATCCTACAGAATTCGTCAAGACATTCTTGTAAAGCCATTTACAAGGGTATTCAGCATAACTGAAAATCCTGTTGGAGCTATTGGAATGATGGAAAGCGTAGGCCATTGTGGAGATGGCTATGAATGGGAAATTGAAGAGTTTGGAAGAAAGATGATTAATGTTCCTATTGCAGTTCCTGATTTCCAGATAGAATCTGAACTTGCCTATGCAGAAGGAATCATGGGAGGTAACTTCTGGTATATGTGTTCCACTAAGGAAGCTGTCCTAAAGGCGGGAAGAATTATCATTGACACTATTATGGGAGTGGAAGGAGTCTGCACTCCTTTTGGAATATGCTCTGCAGCAAGCAAGCCTGAAACCAATTTCCCAGAGATTGGTCCAAGTACCAATCATCCTTATTGCCCTTCATTAAAGGAAAGACTTGGTGACGAGTCAAAGGTTCCTGAAGGTGTCAATTACATTCCTGAAATCGTTATAAATGCAACCAGTCAGGAAGCTATGAATTTGGCTATTAAGAAAGCTATTGATGCTATAATTGACATCCCTGGTGTAGAAAGGATTTCAGCTGGAAACTTTGAAGGCCAATTAGGTGAACATAAGACCAATTTATTGGATATTTTGAAAGAATAATCGATAAAATGAATTAGATTTATTTATTGAAAAATATTGAAAAACTCTAAAAATGATGTGAGTGAATAGAATGGAAAATGAATTAAACTCCTCAAATAATGTAACTGCTGAAGACTTAGGTGTTGATGAGATAGTTTATGATGCAATCAATGTTGATGTTATAGGTTTTGGTGCATTGAATGTGGATAAGCTTTATAAGGTTGGACATATTGCAGAAATCGATGGAGAAAGTTTCATTAAAGGTGAAGAGGAATCTCCTGGCGGTTCAGCAGCCAATACAATCATAGGCCTTTCAAAGCTTGGATGTTCAACATCATATATTGGAAAGATTGCAGATGATGAGGAAGGAGACTTATTGGAATACAACCTTATGATTCATGATGTTTACTTAACCAATCTCATCTATGCAGAAAGCGGCAATTCCGGAAAGGTTTTGGGGTTCGTTTCTGATGCAGGAGACAGGGCACTTTATGTAGACCCTGGTGTAAATGATGAGATAACAATTGATGAAATCAATCCATTGAATGTCAATGCATGCAAGATACTTCATTACACTTCATTTGTTGGAGATTCATTCAATGCTCAAAAGGAATTGTTGCCCCTATTGACTGATAAGATTGTCTTAAGCTTTGATCCTGGAATGCTTTATGCTAAAAAGGGAGTAGAGGAACTTAAAGAAATCCTTGAAAGAACTGATATTCTGTTAATTAATGAAGGGGAATTGAAGATATTATTTGAAGATTACTATAAGGAAAAATTAAAATTATCTGATGATGATTCATTAAGCTTTAGAGACTTGGCAGTAAATGTTCGAAATGATGGAATAGATACTGTTGTTGTAAAAAGAGGCTCACTTGGAGTTTATGCAATAAATAAAAATGATGAAGAGGTTAAAATACCTGCATTTGAATGCGATGCAGTTGATACAACCGCTGCAGGAGATTCATTCAATGCCGGTTTCCTGTATTCATATCTTAAAGGATATGATTTGGCTAAATCATGTACAATAGCTAATTGGGTTGCTTCAAAATCCGTTCAAGCTATTGGCATTTCTGGATTGCCTAATTTAGAGGAATTGGAAGAGTTTACACAGTCATTATGAAAAATTTTTGTTTAATAAAAATTATTTGATAAAAATTATTTAATAAAAAATTATTTAATAAAAAAAATATTTGATAAAATTTATTTAATAAAAAATTATTTGATATAATAAATTATTTAAATTATTTAAAAGATATATAATCATAATAATGTTTTTATACTAGTGAAATTTAAGATTAAAAAAATTTGCTTATAGAGTAGATTGTTAAAATTTATCTATGGGGATAAAAATATGGAAATTAAACTAAAAAAGCAGATTGAAACCTTAGAGAGGGAAATCACTCTTAAATCTGTAGATTTAGATGAAGATATTGAAGACTTTAATGTGGATATTCATGATTTCAATGATCAGGATAAGCTCATAACCATATCACCTCGTTGTGTCAGATGCAATCTTTGCGTTGAAGAATGTCCTATTAATGTAATCAGTTCTTCCACCTGGCTTAAAAGAGCCAAAATCGGTGAAGATTGTGTGCAATGTGAGATTTGTGCCCAAACTTGCCCTGTTTCATGTATTTATGTATGGGATGCTGAATCAGTCATTAAGGAAGATGATTCTGTAGAATATACATTAAAGGAGATTAAGGTTCCTCATAGAAATCTTAAAATGGAAGACATTTCCATAAATCGTAAAGAATGTATTGGTTGTGGGTCTTGCTTAAAATACTGTCCAACCAATGCAATATCACTTAGAACTAAACAATTCATTGAAGAGCATGGAGAGACATGTCCAATTGATGGAGCTATTGACTCTGAAGATGGATATGTGTATTCCTATATTGACAAAGACCGTTGTTGCGGTTGTGGATCTTGTGCAAACTTATGTATCCAAGGTGCAATTAGCCTTAAAAGGGATTTAGGTCCAGTGGTTATTTATAGTCACATTGATGTCAATCAGGATATCTGTGTTGCTTGTGAATTATGTGAGGATAATTGTCCAGTTGAAGCCATCAAGGTGGTAGATGGAGAAATTTTTCTCAATAATGATAAGTGCATAAGATGTAAGGAATGCAGTTCCAGATGTCCTGTTGGTGCTTTAAATTTAGTTTTAGATGATTAAAAATTAAATAAAAAATTTATTAAATAAATTAATAAATTTATTAGAATAATTAAAAAAATTGAAAAAATAAATAATTGAATTATACACATTATTTTTACAGATTTTTTAAAATCTTAATGGAGAAGTGTTTAAAATGAAAGCTAAAGAGATGATGGATAAGGAATTTGTTTTTGTATCAAAAAATGATTCTATTGAAGATGTTTCTCTAAAAATGGAGGAGTACAGAAGATTTACTGCTCCTGTTATAGAAGAAAACATGAAATTGGAAGGTTGGATTACTTCATTCAACATAACAAAAGGATTACGTGAAGGCAAAACAAGCATTGCAGATGTTATGAGTCCTGTTGAGGAAATCATGACCATTGGTGAAAATGAGCCTGCAAGAAATGTTGTTATTGCAGCTTCTAACAATAAATTAATCAGCATTCCTATTATAAATGATGAAAATCAGGTAATTGGAGTTACCAGATCTGTAGATATTGTAGATTCAATGTCTTCATTGTATGACATTAAAGTTAATAAGATTTACAAAGCTATGGAAAAAGAGCTTAGAGGAGTTAGTTGGGACGAATTGATGGAAGCTTCCGCTAAAATCAGTACTAGAACAACTGGTGTAAAAATCACTGCTGAAGAGTATGAGAAAAATATTGAAAATGCTACATTTGGTGAAGCAATTTGGGCAACTGGTGGACTTGAAAAGTTCTTTGCAGGTCTTATTTCAGTTGGAGAACTTGTTATTGCACGTAAAGTAGGCCGTGCAAGACGGTAATATTTTAAAATCTCTTTAGATTTTAATTTCTCCTTTTTTTACTTTTTTTACTCTTTTTACTTATTTTATTCTTATTTTTTTATCTACTTTCCCTTTTTTAAATCTTTTTATACTATTTTTGCTATTTTTATAAGAAAGTATATACAAAGAATCTTATCATCATTTCATAGACTAAGATTAAACCTACTCCTCCAAGAAGTCCAGTAATCAGTCTAAGAGTGTTATTGCTTTCCCTAAATTCAAACAATTGGGTAAATCCATCGATTGCACATGGAATTAAAAGAAGAATTCCTAAGAGTAATGTTGTTAATGAATAGGGAACTTGAATGAAATTCAAAAGGATTATGCTAGCTATTCCACTAATGTAGAATCCAGTGCATCTTGCACAGACTGGAAATTGACGACCTTTATAAAAAAAGCTTCTTTCAGGTCTTCTATGGCAGATATAATCGAATACACTCATTTTTTAACCTTTTTTCATTTAGTTCTTATTGTATGGTCTGATTATACAATTAATACATTAATAATTATAAAAAGCACTGCAAGTACGATTAAAGTGCTGCAGCATCCTTCGTTTCTATTGACAGTTTCGTCATTGTCTTCAAAATAAGTTTCATAAATTAAAAATTCCTCTGGACCAAAATCCATTTTATCACCCTCAAAATCACATGACTTTAATCTTTATTATATTCTCATTTATTATTTAAATTTATTTAAATTTAATTAGATTTTATTAGATTTTATTAGATTTTATTGGATTGATTAATTAGACTAAATTAAATAATTTCTTCCTTCATTGTTAATTTTTTTTTTAATGGCTATTAAATAATTTTATTAATAATAAAAACATACCTTATAACATATAAACAATTAAAAATTATTTTTAATTAATTTAAACAAATTTAACTAACTATTAACTATTGAAGTGATTTTTATGTCTAAATATAATGAATATCAAGATAAAACCATTTTAGTAACTGGTGGAGCAGGTTGTGTTGGAAGTAACTTAACAAGAAGATTAGCAGAGCTTGGTGCAGAAAAAGTGATTATACTTGACAATATGTCTTCTGCTTATGAATGGAATGTACCTACAAATGACAATGTTGAGCTTGTTCAAGGTGATATCCTCGATGATGAAGAGTTAAAGAGAGTATTTAAAATGAAACCAGATTATGTATTCCATTTGGCTGCTCACTTTGCTAACCAAAACAGTGTAGACAATCCTGAAACTGACTTGATGGTGAATGGTATTGGTATCTTGAAAGTTCTTCAATATGCACAGCTTACTGGTGTTGAAAGATTTGTATATTCATCTTCTGGCTGTGGAGTATATGGTTTAGACTCTAAAATGCCATTTGAAGAACATGACATTTCCATTTCATTGCACACACCTTATCAAGTAACTAAATTGCTTGGTGAATTATATACCAATTATTTCCATAACTTGTATGACATGCCAATTGTAAATGCAAGATTCTTCAATGTATTCGGTCCTGGTGAAGTTCCAGGAAAATACAGAAATGTGATACCTAACTTCTTCTATTGGTCCATGACTAAACAAGCATTGCCAATTACAGGTGATGGTACTGAAACCAGAGACTGGACCTTTGTTGGAGATATTGTAAATGGTCTCTTATCAATGGGTGTTGAAGAGGAAGCTATTGGTGAAGCTATTAACCTTGGTTCCGGTAAGGATCATAGAGTTATTGATATGGCAAACAAGGTCAATGAATTAACTGGAAACCCTGAAGGAATCGCTTATGTGGCAAGACGTAATTGGGATGCTAAAACCAAGTTATTGTCTTCCATTGATAAGGCAAAAGACATTCTCGGTTACAAACCAACTGTTTCATTTGATGATGGTTTAGAAAGAGTCTATGGTTGGTTTACAGACAACTGGGAAGATATTGAAAGAGATGCAGAGTTCTAATTCTCTTTTAATTTTTTACTTTTTTTTTATTTTAAATTGTTTTTTTAAAAAAGAGCTAATACTTATTTTCTTTTTTTATTTTTAAATTATTTTTTTAAAAAGAGCTATTTTTTATTATAAAAAAAGAATGGTTTATTTAGAAACCGAATAAACTGGATAAATTACCAGATCCGCTCATGTTCATTGCACTTGAATTATACATTTGAGTCATATTGGTCATATTAGTTGTATTGAATGGATTTAGAATAATATTTGGATCCATTTGTCCAGTGAATATTAAAAAGCCAATTAAACCAAATTCAGCTATTAAAACTATTAATTGGATTAATCCATGCTTTCTAGCATTTGAATCTTTTCTTGTTATTAAGTAAATGGCAAAAATAAAACCAAGCACACTGCCTAATATTGCAAATAGGTAACCTATGATAATCATCCATCTGTACTTGTCTTTTCCAGATGAGAAATCTTCGGATGAGGATTTTGAACTCATTCCATAATTGGATTTCTTACTAATTGTGAATATGTTAAAATCTTCATCTTCCGGATTATACTCTTCAAAGATAGTCCCACAGTAAATGCAGAAATCGGTAGTTCCATCGTTTACTTTCCTACATCTAGGACATTCAATACGTGCCATTTTATCACTATTAAATTTTAAAGTTTTTTTATTAAAAGTTTTGTACAATATATTTTAATATTTAATATAATTTATAATTTTTTATTCTATTTTCCATTATCCTTTAATGAAAAAGTAATTACTTATCATCATCTTCCAATCCACATTCACTGCAGATATGATCTTGAATGCTTATGATTCCTCCGCAAGACTCACATTTCCAATTAATGCTGTCTTCCAACATGATCTTATTGATTCCGGTGTATGTGATTCTTTTTGCATTGTCTAATGTGGAAAAATTGTATCTTTTCTTATAGTTCTTGTCTTGCTTTTTGATGAGTTTGCAAGGAAATTCACTGCATCTGCCACAATATTTGACTCTTTTTGTTTCAAGACATTTTTTTATTTTACATTTCAATGCATTCTTGGTCTTATTGGAGCTATCAATCAGGCATCCTGGACATGAGTTGCTTTCTGATAAATGTTTTTTGCAAAGTTTGCAATTCATTCCACAAGGTGCAAACATGATTGTATCAATTTTTTCAGGCATTTTCATTTTCAACACTAAATTTATCTTTTTAATTTATTTTTTAAATTCTTTTTTATTTAATTATCTTTTATTCGATTATCCTTTTTTATTTTTTTCTTTAAAGATAAATTTTATATATTTCCAATAATATAATAGTATTAATTATTTTAGAATAAATTTTTCATTTATTTGAATAAAGGGGGATTAATATGAAGTTAAAAGGTAGAAATTTATTAATTTTGCTCATTATCCTAATTTTAGGATTTTCTATTTTATCTGCAGGATCCGCTTATACTGGAACTGGATTCACTCATGATATTCCTTTTTCAAAATATTCTGACAAGTCAAATGATGATATCCTAAACAAGTTTGATGATACAGATTGCCAACCGGAATTCACTGGATACTGTTCTTATGTAACTGATGGGGATACCATTGAAGTTGATGGTCTTGGAAAGGTCCGTTTTGTCGGTGTGAACACTCCTGAAAGAGGTGTTGAAGGTTATATATGCTCTAAACGTTTTGTTCAGAAGTTATGTTTGAATAAGGAAGTGAGTTTGGATATTGATGATTCCAAATATACTGACAAGTACGGCAGATATTTGGCTGTTGTCATAGTGGATGGCAAGAACTTGAATGAAATGCTTTTAAGGGAAGGGCTTGCTGAAGTCATGTATATGCCTCCAAGTGAGTTTTATCCATATGATTGGGCACCTAATTCAGATGGATATTCCCATTATGTAAGCTCATATACCTCTTCAAACACTGGAAGCTCTTCATCTGATTCCTCATCTTACATAGCAAGTGCAAATAGCCATAAGTTCCATTTTCCTACTTGCAGATGGGGAAAGAAGATTTCTGAGAAAAACAAGGTCACTTTCAAAAGCAGAACTGATGCAATTAGCCATGGATATGAGCCATGCAAGGTTTGTCAACCTTAATTTTACTTTTTACCCTTAAATAGTGACAAAAACATTAAATATTTTTCAGAATAAATTATTATTATTTATATAACTATTTTTAGGAGTTCTTAATATGAAAGAGGAAGTATTTTATGGAAAAGGCATGGAAAGGGTAAAAGAGGAAGATGAAGACTTATACAAAGCTATTGTAGCTTTAAATGATGCTGTATGGGATGGAAAAGCATTGGATTATAAGACTCAAAAGCTAATAGCTATTGGAATTGCAGCTTCCAATGCAGATAGCCGTGCAACTGAAAAGCAAATGATGAGTGCTAAAAAGGAATTAGGTGTCACTCGTGATGAAGTTGTGGATGTTTTGAAAGTTGTCTTATTGACTTCAGGTATGCAACCATTCAACAAGGCTTTGCAAATAGCAAATAAAGTGTTTGAATAATTTTTTTATTTTCTAATTCTATTCATTTTTTTATTTTTGGATGTTAAATCATGGCAGAGAAAGTGTTTTTTGGTAAGGGGATTCGCCAAATTAAAAAAGAAGACCCTCAACTATATGATTCTATTGAGAATTTAGATAAGAATATTTGGAATGCAAATATTTTGGATTATAGGACTCAAAAATTAATTGCAATTGCTATTTCAGCAACTAATCATGAAAGCTCTTCATTCTTAAAACAAGTATCTAAAGCTAAAAAAGAGCTTGATATTAGTCGTGATGAAATGATGGATGTTTTGAAAGTGGTTCTTCTAACCTCTGGAATGATTCCATTTATCCATGCATTAGAAGTAGTTAATAAATTGTATGATTAATTTTGATAATTATTTAATTTT
>NZ_JAFRJO010000065.1 GCF_017432245.1 Methanobrevibacter sp. | reverse complement strand
GATTCATTCAATAGACTTTTAAATTTTTCATTCTCATCACTATCAACCATATCTAATGAAATTACATTTTTCAAACTATCAATGTTTGATTGAATTGGAACTTTGTATTGATTCAATACCATGCCTGGCAAGTGACCTCGATTTTCACCAATCCATTGAATGAAAATATTTTTTGAATCTACAAATTTTTCATCATGAATCAAATTTTCAAATTTTTCAAGATACTCTTTTTCAAAAATGTCATCAAATGAGCCTTTTGAACTGTGAGATATATACTCAGTTACACTAATATTAATGTTTTCTTCGTAAGTTTCATTATATTGATTAGTCAATTCATAATTTAGATACTTAGCAATGCAACAATTAATTTTATTCTTAGTTTGTCTTAACATTTCATTTGATTCAACAAACTCTTCCTGAGATACTTTTTCAACTTCAATATTTTCATCTTGAGAAGACTTTTCATCATCTAACTTAACATACTTTCCAACTAAAAATTCAAAATTGCAATTTTTGCAAAATTGACTTCCATCTTCTCTTTGTGTTCCACACATTGGGCAATACTTAAAATTAGACATCATGTTTTCATCTCCTTAATTCAAGATCTGTTTTTAATGTATTCTGCTCTTTTTTCATGAGCCTCTTCTTCAGTTGGGAATAAACCTAAATGCTTGCCGTCAACTTCAGCACTCCACATGAACAATCCTTCCTCATAGAAAACACCTTCATACTTAGAGGATTTTTTCTGACTTAATGTTGACTCGGATTTTTTGGACTTGGAAACCTTAGCTCCATCGCTAACCTTAACCTTCTTTTTGGCCTTTTGAGATGAAACCTTATTTCCGCTTTCAACCTTAACCTTATTTTTTTCAGTATCTTTTTTAAATTCATTGGCATAATCCAATTTAGATTTTTTAGTAGACTTATCACTTTTTGCCATTTCCTTCTTTATGCTTGACTTTGAATCGATTGATTTGATTGGCTTGGAACTTTTTGTCTTTTTAGCATTCTCTTTAGCTTTAGCCCTTAGCTTATCCCTTTCCTCAAGGGTGATTGTCTTATAGCCGCCTTTGACCTTTACATCTACCAAATCGTTTTCCTTCAAGTAATCCTTTCTTGCCTTGATTGCCTCATTCTCACTTGAATGGTAAGATATTATCTGTCCCTTAACGCTTGCAGACCATAATTTCTGTATTTTGCTAAATGAGATTCCTCTTGCTTTGGAATATGCACCGCCTATCTTTCTAGGCATAGGAATTGAACTGATATAAATTTCCCTTGCTTCAAAAGCCTCTTTAGATGATTGGTACAATCCCAATTCCTTATCTCCATGTTCCGCTTTCCACATGAAAAGATTATCGTCATAGGAAATTCCCAAGCATTGGGAATATGGAACATCAGGTTGTCTGATTTTTATTTCCTGATTGTTTAATCCATAAACAAGATTTTCATCCTTTTCCTCTTTTGCCTTAGGGATGTACAATTCATTCAATATCTGTATGATTTCATTGTCTGGACTGGATTGCCTAAGTCTGATGAAATCCTTGCCATCATTGACTGCTGACTTGAGCCTAATCAAGAAGTCTGCATCCTGAGTTCTTCTGCTAAGCTTGTATTTAGGCCTTATGAAGTCCTTGTCACCTGAATAGTTTACATAAAACCAGACACAGATATTGAAGATGATCTTATGGGCTTCACTTGCAGCCTGAAGCTCACCGCTAATATCATTTGAAGGGCTTTTGGATAAAAGAGGATTGGTAGATTGGTTTAAGATTTCCTCATCATCATTTAATGAAAAATCATCCTTGATTTCATTAAAACCAGTTTTATAATCCCTTAAACCTCCATTCTGCACATAAGGTTTATTTGTTTGCTGTGATGGTCTGAATCCACCAGTTCCATCACTGTTTAATGTATTGTGATAAACATCATTTCTCAATCTTCTAAGCTTTGAAAAGTCATTCTTTATGTTATTAGGCAAGATATTTGCCTTATTCAACTTTTCAATCCTTTTATACTGGCTGGTTTCATCATCCTTGATTCCTTCATAAGCGAAAATTGCCTTAGTGATCTTTTCAGCTATTCTTCCAGCAATCAGAATAGCTTCAACTCCATCTCCTTCAATGAGATTCTTATCCATCCTGGCACAGTCTAGATAAATGTCTCTAAACTGATTTTCCAAGAAACTAAAACAAAATTCACTCATACAAACAACCTTTAAAAAATAAAAATAATTAATTTAAGATTTATTAAACAAAATTCTATCCATATATTCAAAATTATTTTAATGCCCTAAAATGTCCTTTAAGACATCTGATGCAGGATCCATACCTTGCGCACCAATCAACAATACAACATCGTCCTTGTCTGCAGTTTCCATAATGTATCCTAAAGCATCATACAGCTTTTCAAAATGATTGTATTTGATGTGCTTTTCATCCAATTTGGCAAAGAATATGTCCTTTTCAAAGTCTTCAACAAAATTCAAATGGTCAACCAAATCACCGCTTGAGGATAATGTTAGGTAAATCTTTCTTTTCTTAGCGCTTGGGTCCTTTTCAATCAAGTCATCATTTCTGTGGCGCAACTCTTTAATGACTTCTGCCAATGCCTCTGAATTGAGTCCATTCAAGGTCTCTCCACGGGAACCTCTGATTGCACAGGCAATATACAAGTCATTCTTATCCAATTGCTCTGCCAAGTCATAACTTGCCCTAACTGTGTTCTTTATTCCATCAGGGTTATGTGCAAAGTCATCAATGACTATAGGTTCGTCATAAAGTCTTGTAAACCTTCTGCTTAAAGGCCTATAGGTTTTAACTCCATCTACAATGTCTTCAATAGGAATCTCCAATGAAATGCAAGCAGAGATTGCAGAAAGGATATTTCGGATAAAATGCTCACCAGTGAATGGAAGCTCCTCAAAGCTTAAGATTGCCTCTCCATTATACATTATCTTCTTTTCATCTCTGTCAAAATAGACTTTCTTGTCAATGCTTTCATCATACTCTTCAATTAGATCTTTTTCCATTGAAGTGAAGTAAGCGTCAACGCCATCATTTAGGAAATGCTTCATGTTCAAGACATTCTCATCATCAAAATTAAGGACAATTCCACCTTTATTTGTAGCTTTAACTACACCGGAAGTCTCTTCAAAGACATCTTCAATTGAGTTTACAAGGCCAATATGGTCCATTGCAACATTGGTTACAACGCCAACATCAGGATTGATTGCTGAAGACATGATCAATGCATGGTTTTTCATCAAGTCTGTTCCCCAACCTTGCACTTCTGAAACTTCAATTACAAGGTAATCGAATACCTCCTTGTTTGGAATGTCGCATATGAAATTGAATATTCGTGGGTCAACTCCCTGATTTGCCAAAACCTCTTCTGAAATCAATTTTGCAACCATTGGGTCTATCAATGTATTGAATTCTGATTTAGCATCTGTATTAGTGAATACATTATATCCTGCATGTGACAGTATATGATAAATCATATGGGAGCTTGTGGATTTGCCGTTTGTTCCACTTATCACCACTCTTTTACAGTCAGGAACCAAATTGTCAATTGTCCATTTGATTGCAAATGCATTTGCAAATTCAATCCTATCAACTACAATCACTGGAAACTGGAGCTTTTCTGCCATTTCCAATGCATCTTCCTTAGGAGTCAAGGTGATTAGGCAAGCTACATTCTTTTCATTTGCTATTTCAACACCCTTGCCGTTGATCCAATGCCTTATTACAATATCTCCCTCTTGAGCTTCGTTCAATGTTTCAAAGATTCCAGTGAATCCATTTGAAGCCTTGTAGCTATTTGAACCATAAATCTTTCCTCCAATGGAATCTGCAAGCTGGTCGATAGAAAAAGTGTTTAAGGAAGATACGGAATCTGCTAATTCATTTAAAAAATATGTTTTTGACATTTCAATCCCTTAATGTGTTTATAAGAATAAAAATAATAGAATAAAAATAATTGATAATTTAATGATAAATATAATGATAAATTTTATGATAAATTTAATTTAAGTCTTTATTTAGTCAAATGTGAAATTATGAAAAGAGGAAAAGTTTTCCTAAAATTCCAATTGCACATACAAGTACAGTGAGTAACCAATAACTCAAAACAATCTTGATTTCAGAGATTCCCTTGTAATTCAAGGTATGGTGCAATGGCTCTACAGGCAATGTTATTATATGAGCCCTATGCATTAGGCTTATGATTGTTGATACGATTGGAACAGCTAATGCAAGCACTCCAAAGTAAGGCATGTCAGTTAGGAACACTGCTGCTGCATAACCAGTACCTAAGATGAATGATCCGGTGTCTCCCATGAATATTGAAGCAGGATACCTATTGAATACCAAGAATCCAAGACAGATTGCAGTCAATAGTCCAAATGGATAAAGTGCTGCAGGATTTCCAAACATGTATCCATAAATACAGCATGCAAATGATGCAATAGCTATTATCCCAGCAGCTAAACCATCCATACCATCAATAAGGTTCACTGCATTGATTGCACCTAATACACCTATGATTAAAACAGGATATGCCAAAAGGCCTAACTCAAATCCGCCGCAAGTAGCTACAGCACCTGTAAATGCCAAGAATAACCCAGGCAATAACTGTACAATGATTTTTACTCCTTCACTTGGCTCGTATTTGATTGGAATTTCAGCAACAATCTCAAGTTTGCCTTCATCAACCAAAGCGCCTACTTGCTCTTTTGCCTTATCTGTTGTGATTCTTGCCTCTTCACCAACTCCTAAGTCAAGGAGACCTATAGGAACAACAGAATCGCTGATATTCTTAACTACCTTTTGATATTCCTTTACTCTGAGACCTAATAGGTCATCAAGCAATCCCATTACTCCACCGGTAAGCATGATAAATGAAATGATCAAAATATTTGTGTTTTTATAATATAATGAAAGAATAAGCAAAATAGCAAATAAGAAAGCTATTCCTCCCATTGTAGGGGTTCCTGCCTTATGTCTATGTTCACTTACTATAGGATTGTCAGATAGGTCTGCATCCCTTAATGTTTTCCTTACAAACCAGGTGAAAATCACTGTTGCAAAGAAGGTTATTAAAAACATCATTATTATATTTGTCAAATCCATTTTCATCACACTAAATTCTTAAAAAATATTAAAAAATTCATACTATAATATAATATTTTATAGTTAACCTAATATTTATATTTTTATTTATATATAAGAAAATGATATTACAATGATATTATCATTTCAAAGTGAAAATGTCAAAAAACACCATAAAAAATGTATTTGAAAGAAAAAAAGATTTAAGAAAAGAATTTGAAAATATGAAAATTATTAAAAAAAGAATCTGAATAAAAAATAAAAATACAATCAATTGAAAAATAAGAAAATCAAAAAGAATTAAATGGAATAATCATTGCCAGTTAATTCCTTAGCTATTTCAAAGGTTTCTTCACGGGTGTTTCCTCTAATTGTTACCCTTTGGTATCCTTTAGGCCCATGAACAATGAAATTACCATTTATGTATTCCTTTACAGGTTCCTGAGGAGCTGGCCCTTCATAATCACCAATTGGAATCTCTAAAGTATAATAACTCTTCATTTCCTTTTCAAGCTCTTTTACATCGAATTTTCCTACTGCAATGTCTACAAGCAAGTTCAATGGATTCAAGTCAGTGCAGGCAAATGAAAGGTATCTTGTACCGCTTGGACGGGTGTTTATCTCAATTGCATAAACTTTGTTTTCCTCTTTAGAGTAAATCAAGTCCATATCGATTGTCCCTTCAGATTCAAGGTTAGTTGCAATGTGCTTTGCTATTTTTCTAAACTCCTCATTATCCATATTTTCAAAGTCACAAGGACCATATCTGAGTCTTTTGATTGGATGAATTCCTTCCAAATTGGTTTCCCCTTTGTAAACCGGCACCAAAGGCAAGTATTCACCGTTCCATCCAATGACTTCAATGGAAACTTCAGACCCTTCAATGAACTTTTCTATCAAAGCGGTTTCAAAATTCTCAAAGTAATCCAAAACGTCACTAAATTCATTTGTTATGCAAATGTCCTTACCTCCTTGGCCTTCACCTTGCTTTAGGACAATAGGGAAATCAAATCCTAACTTTTCTATAAATTCCTCTTCAGTGTCAAAGTCATTTCCATTCAAGACATTTGCAGGAGGAACATTGAGATTGATTGATTTAAAGAATTCCTTGGTTTTTATCTTATCGGATGCAATGGATACAGCATTCACATTGGAGGAAATTACTGGAATATTATGCTCTTTCTCTATTTCCTCCTTCATTATAGCTACACTCATCAATGGAGGGTCAATTCCTAAAAGGGGAACGATTGCATCAACTTCCTCTTCAATAGCTATTTCCATTGGCTTATCCATTCCTCTTGGAACTATATAGTATTTTGTAGGCAAATCCAAATTAGGAGCTTCCTCGTTTGATTCGGTTATTATGCTTTCCACTCCCAATTCATCAACATGATAAGCCACATCATCGTATAATCTTGATCCAATAAACAACACTTTCATAAAATCACATTAGAATTCCTTAATCTATTAATATATTTAAAATCGTATTAAATAAAATTTACTAAAAAAGAAAAGATTTTTAATAGAATTCATTTAAAAAAGAAAGAGAAAGAGAGGATTTTCAATAAATTTAACCTTAAATTGCTAAAATCTTTTCAAAGAGCAATTTGACAAGCATGTCTGATGACTCTTTAACATTATCAGACAATTCAAATGACAAGTCCATTATTTCAGGTTCAATTCCAATAAAAAGGATATTGTACTCTTTTTCCAATTGCAAATATTTAATCAGATATGCTAATGACATTGAGTGTGTTGAAATGCTGATATCGGCTATATTGTCCTTATTCACTATGTTTATCTCACCTGCTTGCATTTTCATCAAACTTGCATCAATCAGTATGATATGAGATGGGTCAATTTTCTTGATAAGTCCTGTAAAGTTTTCAGGAACAGATCCCCCATTGATTAGAAATGTTTTATTCAACCTTTCAATCAATGACTCATTTACATCAACATTAAGTTCGTTTATGTACGAATCAAGACCCTCAACTAGAGGTGTATTTCCAGTGTTAATATCAATTACATTATCAAAAAACTCAAATTCATTATCTTGAGTTTCAAGTTCATTTTTATTGATTTTTTGATTTATATCATTTAGATTTACATTATTCAAGATATAATCTTTTAAAATAGACAATTGATTGATTATATATGGCCCTAAACCATCATCTCCACGAATATCATTTCCTATACCTAAAATAAGAAGACTATCACAGTTTTCTAAAAACAAATCAATATCCGAACTTATTTTATCAAAATTATTTAACATTTTATCACTGGAAAATACATTTGAAAACTTGAAAATTTTTACACTTGAAATGCAACTAAAAAAGTATGCATTCAACATAATTCCTATCTATTGAACATCTTATAGATTAATTGAAAAATATTGAATATTCACTTAATCTTTATGAATAATTTCTAAAATTTCAGTCCTGATGGTTTCCACTCCACCACCCATGACATATTCCAATCTTAATCTAAGGGTATCACCGCATCTCACTTCCGTCTCTTCAATTGGAACGAGCATTGCAGGGTTTAGCATTGGAGTAGGCCCACAGATAATATTATCATTCATTTTGGTAAAGCTTGTTACTTTGATACCATTAATCTTTAATTTATCCTCTTCAATATTAAAATTTTCTTTAAAATTGAATTTTTCATACCTTTCCTCATTTAAATTCACTTCAAAGCCAATATCATCTAATTCTTCATTACCATAAATTTTCAATTCTATTTCTGCAGAGAAGTTGCAATCGATATCATTCATGAAGTCAAATTCACTATACACAACAGATTCGCCTAAAGAAACATAAACTGGACTGTATTCGTCATCTTCATACTGAATGAAGTGATTGTTCATGAATACTGCCTCAACTGAATTGATCATTCCTTTTGGAATGATTTCCCCATTTTCATTTAGGAATTTCCTTGCACGATTCAATACAGGAACTTCCTCCTCATCTATCAATGCGGTATCCAACATTTCACAAATAATCAGGTCAGCTTTTTCATTTAATTTACTGAAATCAAAGCCCAATATATCATCATTGAATACCTGTATCTTATCGAATTCTTTAAGGTTCTCTTTAGCTAATTGATAGGTTGAATTATTTAATTCAATAGCTATAATCCTATCCATATATTCACTTGCAAAATAGCTTAAAACTCCAGAACCGCATCCCAAGTCAAATGCCACTTTAGAATTTGAACCATTGGAATTTGCATCATTTCTGATTGCATAGTCCTCAATGGCTTCCTTGAAAGCGCTAAGCCTTTCATAATCTCTTAAAAGCTTAAAATGATAGGAATTTACTTTAAATTTCATAATAACACTTAATCAATAAAGATTTTGAAAAAAAGATAAAAATGACTAATAAAGCCATAAATATTAAAAATTTAATTAAAAATTCATTAAAATTAATGAACTTTAATTAAAAAAATTAGAAAAAGTTAATGTTTAATGACTGTGGTCATGATCATGGTCGTGGTCATGGTCTAAAGACTCGCCGTTTGCTGTAGAGGTGAGTTTTACATGCTCTACACCTTTAAGTCTCATCATCCTTTCAGTCAATTCTCTGATTTGTGTAACTTCACCATTTACAACAATGACTTCCATACAGTACTTATGGGTCATGTGAATGTGCATGCTCGCATTGATTTCATTTCTATAGTCATGCTGGATGTCTGCTAAGCTTTCCATAACGCCAGTGAAATGATGATCATAGATAATGGTGATGACACCTACCCTTTGACCTTCCATTTCATTCATCCATTGATATCTTAAAATGTAATCGCTTAAAGCATCACGAATACCTTTTGAACGTGATTGATAACCTCTGTCTTTTAAAACTTCATCAAACTCAGCCAAAAGCTTTTTTGGCAAAGACATACTTATTCTCATCATAATTAAACACCTAAAACTACAATACAAATATTTAATAATAATTCATTATTTATTACTAATATAATAAAAAACACAACATTATTATTAACTAATTAATATTTTATTACTTTCTATAATATAAATATTACTAAAATTATTACAGATTTTCATAAAAATAATAAAATATGTTTAAGTGATGATTGGATACATCTAATTTTTGGATATTGAATACTTAACGAATTCAATGAAAAATATTATATTAAACTTAAAATAAATGATTGATTATGACTAAAAAGATTATTAACGATATTTGCATAAATTATGAACTTGAAGGGGAAGGAAAAACCATTGTTTTTGTTCATGGATTATCCGATAGCCTAGAGTATTGGAAAGTCTTAAGTGAGAATCTAAATAATGATTATCAGACATTGATTTATGACTTGAGAGGACATGGAGAATCCTCTGATGATGATAAAAACACTACCATTGACTTGTATCAAGAGGATTTATATCAATTGCTGAAAGCATTAAATATTGAAAATGCTGTTTTTGTAGGGCTTTCATTAGGTGGAAATGTCATATTGGACTTAGCTGTAAATCATCCTGAAATGGTCAATGGACTTATCGTGATGTCAAGCTTTCCGGAACATGACGATAAATTGAAAAGGATCTTTGATGACTTTGATAATGCAATTGATAAAGGATTCGTTGAATTCTTTGACACAATCTTGCCTTACACATTAACTGAAGATTTGCTTGAAGAGCATAAGGAACTTCTCGAAAGCGTTAAGCATGAAGCTGCAAAAACTGCAAATCTTGAAGGAATAAAAAAAGGAATTGATGCAGGTTATGGATTTAATCTTACAGATAAGTTAAATGAAATAAATGCTCCTACACTCGTTATAGCTGGAGAAGAGGACAATTTAACCAGTTTGAATATTCAAAGAAAAATAAGCGATAACATCAAAGATTCAGAATTGATTGTACTCGAAAAGACAAAACACAATATTCTAATTGGCAGAAATATTGAAAAAGTGTTGAATATCATTAATGATTTTATGTCAAAAATAGATTAAAATAAATAAAAGTAGGAAAATTGAATAAAAAAAGATTGAGAGATTATGAGATTATAAAATCTTATAATAATCTCCATTTTTCCTATAAACCGCCTTAATAAGCCCCTTATTTTCTAAGGACAATAGGATATGATACATTCTGAAGTCTGATAATTTCAAATCACCATATAAAAGATTTCCTTCAATTTCATATCTTGAAACAAATCCTTTTTCATCTGCCAAAGACTTGATAATTTCAAAGGATGCCTTTTCCTTTTGGTTCAATTCAGCATTTATTACATCTTCTTTTGAATCTACAGTGTTTATTGTTGCATCAACATCCTTCAATTGAACTGTAGAGCCATTATAGAACACCAAACCCTTAGACTTCAAGCTTTTCAAAAGATCATTGAGGTCATGTTCATACATGCCTAAATCATCTTTAAGGAGAGAAACATCTATCTTTTCTTCCGGATATGATTTAATTTGATTTAAAATTTCTTCTTCTGCTTTGGTAATTGTAATCATAAGTAAAACCCTATTTTTAAAAAATATTCTTTTTCTTGATTTAATTATATTATGTTAAACATTATAAATAAACTTATAGACAGCACTTGAAAAGTAAAAGTTTTAAAAAAAATAGAAATTGTCCATTATGTAAAAAAAAGTATTGAAATATGGGATAAAATAAAAAAGAGTAAAAAAAGGTAAAAAAGAGTAAAAAAAGGTAAAAAAGAGTAAAAAAAGGTAAAAAAAGGTAAAAAAGAGTAAAAAAGAGTAAGAAAGAGTAAAAAAAGGTAAAAAAGGTAAAAAATGAATAAATCAATTATTCATCTTTTAATCTGTTGATTGCATCTTTTGCACCATATTGCACAAAAGAGCTTTCATCATTCAATAATTCTTCGAGTTTTGGAAGAGCTTCCTTAGCATCAAGTGCACCTAAAATCCAGCAAGCTGCACCTCTGACTCTCCATTTAGGATTATCCAATTCTGCAAGGACAGGTTCAATAGCTTCATCACCCATAGTGGTTAAAGCTGTGGAAGCTTCTCTTCTTACCAATTTGTTTCTGTCTCCTAAAGTCTTTACAAGTGCAGGAATAGCTCTTTTATCACCAATAGCTGCTAAGATTTGAGCTGCTCCAATTTTAATGTCTTTGTTTCTTTCATCTAAAGCTGCAATAAGAGGTTCTACTGCTTCTTCACCTTTAAGTTCAAGCATGCCTATTGCTTCTTCTCTTACAAAATCATCAGAATCCTTTAAATCTAATATAAGATCATCAATAGATTTTTCCATATTATTACCATCCTAAAATAATTATAAAAATTTAATTTAATCCACCAAATGTCAAATCAATGAATTGCCTTAATTTTATTATAGAGTTAAATGTACTTAATTATTATTCTTATTCTGACCCCAATATAACAAAAATTTTAAAATTTTTGCAATTGTCAAAATAATATAATATATAATTTTAATATATGCGAACTAATATTTAAAATTATGTTTTTTGAGAAATGCGAAAGTGCCATAAAACCGTGAAAGCATGTACATGTATCCATAAATAAACAGGATTTTTGTTAAAAACAGTTGATTTGCTACAAGAATTGGAGCATATTTTTGCCTTTTTCGGTAAGCCTGTACATTTTTGGAACATGGTACTCTGGATTGATGACATAGACCAGTTCATGCTCGCGAAGATCCTTCAGTTTTTTGCTTACATTGTTTGGGTGAATACCTGTTTTATTAGAAATCTGTATTGGTCTTAAATAGTCCTCGCCTTCAAATGACTTCAGCACTATTTC
>NZ_JAFRJO010000064.1 GCF_017432245.1 Methanobrevibacter sp. | reverse complement strand
TTTCTTTACCACAGAATGAACAAGTTCTCATGTTAAAACACCTTCTTTAAGTAAGATAAGCTTAATAACCAAGGTTATTAAGGAGTTCTAATCTCCTTAGCTTCTCTGATTGTGTCGAGTAACATTAAAATATCGCCTTCATGTACAGGGCCCATGATATTTCTTGTTAAAATTCTTCCTTTGTCTCTTCCATCGAGAATTCTGCATTTTACTTGCATGATTTCTCCAGTCATACCAGTTCTGTTTAGAACTTCTATAACTTCTGCTGGACTTCCTTCTTCCATATTATCACCTATTAATTATTTTGAAGATATGTATCTTCTAAGGCGCAATACTTATTCTTTAAGTTCTGCAACTTTTTCAACAACTTCTGCTACTAAGTCAGCAGCATCTCCAGCATCTACAATACAAGCGGAAGCAGTTCCAACACTTAAACCAGCAGCTGCACCAACTTTGTCTTTGGTTGCTAAGTATACGTAAGGAATTTCTTTTTCTTCAGCGAGAACAGGAATGTGAGCAACGATTTCAGCAGGATCAACATCTTCTGCGATAACGACTAAAGCTGCGTTTCCTCTTTCGATAAATTTAGTTACTTCGTTAGTTCCTTTTGCTACTTTACCAGTATTTTGTGCTACTTCTAAAGCTTCTTCTGCTTTGTTAGCGATTTCTTCAGGTGTGTCAAATTTTACATAAATGTTTGCCATATAATTTACCTCCTTTTTCATCTGGCTTTTTGCCATCCATCGGCAAAATAATTACTATAAAAATCAGTAAAATAATCAAATATTAATAAAATAATCAATTTTTCCATCAATTATAGATAAAACTTTTTAAATATGATACATAAGATTAAATCAATTTGAAATCTCTTTAAATATAATATCATAATAAAAAGTTAGCTTATAGAAGCTAAAAAATATTCAATTATAATTACAGATTTAAAGTTTTAATCTATAACTCTAAATATTATATCCACATCACTAAATAATAAAGCCTAAAATAAAAGTAAAAAGTTTTTATTCTAGTTTAATATTTTCAATGAATATTATTAGTTTAAGTAAAATTAGCTAATAATATAAAATTTTTCAATTTAGTATTAATGAAATAAATTCTAGAGAACTAGACATAATAAAATATATTATTTATAGTATATAAATGTTATTAGAAAAATAGGTTTTAAAAGGAAAATAATCAGCAATCTAAGCTAATTATTTAATGATACTTAAAAAAATAAAAATAAAGAGTTCGTAAAAAGGCGTAAGAAAAAGATAAAAGTAAAATTACTTAAATCTAGATCCAAATCCGAAAATACTAAACAGCAATCTTATTTAATTGCTAATTTAATGTCTTCAGCTTTTACAGTTTTTCTACCTGCGTGGCGTGCAAAGTTAACTGCTTTTTGAGCAATTTCGTTTCCGTATTCTTCGATTGCTTCAGCTAATTCAGCTTTAGCTGCATCAGCTACTCTTTCTGCACCAGCATTTTTCAATATTCTTCCGATAGGAGCGATTGGTAATTCCATATTTAACACCTCAAATTTTTATAATAATAGTTGTATATTTTTTAATATATAAATATATCGATAAAAATGCTCAAAATTCAAAATCATTTACATATTTCTATTAATAATTTATAAAAAATAATAATTATTTTTAAAATCAAATCTTAACAAAAAATATAAAAATAATCAAAAATTCATTAAAAAATATTATACAAAAAGAAAAAACAATAAAAAATATTAAAAAAATCAAAGATTAAAAGAAAAATATTAAAAAAATCAAAAAAATATCTGATTTAAAAAGAGTTAAGAATTTAAAAAAATAATAAAAAAATGATAAAAATTAATAAAAAGTATGAAAAATAGCTTTGAAAAAATAAGAAAATAATTTAAAAATTATTAAAAAATAAAATAAAAAAAGTAAAAAAATAAAGAAGAAAAAATCACTTAAATTATTTGTTAAGTAAAATTTCTTTGATTTTATCAATGTCTGCGTCCACTTGGACAGGATCCACACAAGCGTCAATAGCTGTGTTAGGATCTTTAAGCAAGTGTCCAGTTACAACACAAACAACTCTTTCTCCTTTGTCAATATCTCCTTGTTCAACTAATTTCTTAAGACCTGCAATGGATGCTGCAGAAGCTGGTTCAACTCCAACACCTTCAGTTCTTGCAAGCAATTTTTGAGCGTCAAGGATTTCTTCATCAGTTACGGTTTCAGCTAAACCATTGGAATCGTAAATAGCTCTTAATGCTTTAACTGCACTTACAGGAGCACCGATACGAATTGCAGTAGCAATGGTTTCTGGGTTTTCGACAGGAGTCATGTCCATGGTTTTGTCTCTGAATGCATTTGCAATAGGACATGCACCTTCAGCTTGAATACCTGTCATCATTGGAACATCATCCATAAATCCAGCATTGTGGAATTCGGTAATTCCTTTCCAAATAGCTGAAATGTTTCCTGCATTACCTACAGGAAGAACGATTCTATCAGGAGATTCCCATCCTAAGTCATGGACAATCTCATAACCGATGGTTTTTTGTCCTTCTAATCTGAATGGGTTAATTGAATTCAATAAGTATAAATGTTTTTCACGAGCAAGTTGGGTCATAGCTTCTAAAGCTTCATCAAAGTTACCATTGATTGAGAATACTTCTGCACCATGGAACATAGCCTGTGCCAATTTACCGAGAGCAACTTTACCTGCTGGCAAGAATACAGCACATCTTAAACCTGCTCTAGCAGCATAAGCCGCAAGGGAAGCGGAGGTGTTACCGGTTGAAGCGCAACCTACAGTATCCACTCCAAGCATCATAGCTTTAGTCATACCGATGGTCATTCCTCTGTCCTTGAAACTTCCAGTAGGGTTTGATCCTTCCACTTTAACGTAAAGGTCAATTCCAAGTTCCTTACCTAATTTTTCACATCTGCAGAATGGAGTTCCTCCTTCATCTAAGGAAACTCTTTTCTCTGCATCTACAGGCAAGCATTCTTTGTATTTCCATAAGTTATCTCTTCTACCTTCAAAAGTAGATTTAGGAACATCAACTTCCACTTCCACTTCCAAGACAGATCCACATTTTTTACAATTGTAGATAACTTCATCATCTTCGTATTCTTCTCCACAAGACACACATCTAATCATTTTATCACATTAAATTTTTTTGATGAATAATAATTTTGATTTAATTTAAAATTATTTTTAATGATTAATTATAAAATTTAGAAAAAATTAGATTATAATTAATATACATCATATAATTATAGTCATTATAGTATAAAAACTTATTTTAAGATTAGTTAAGTTTCTTAAATAATTAAAAAAAATGAAAAATACTGATAAAATTGAAAAAATAAAAAAAAGAATTAAAAAAGTGAAAAATACTGAAAAAATTAAAAAAATAAAAAAAGAATTAAAGAATAAAAAGAGTAAAAAAAGAATTAAAAAAATAAAAATTAATTAGCCCATGCTTAAACCGAAGAAAGGCAATAGCTTACCTGCAAGAGGCACAGTTATATTCGCTTCAATGAATGCTGCAATGATCAATAGGATTACTGCAAGACATAAGAATATAAAAGACTCCTTTATCTTGTTTTGATTCATCTTAAATGATGCATAAAACCTTTGCTTGAGAGTAATCTTCACATCGGAAAAATATGGGTCGAAAATATCCAAATATGAATAGTCAGGAGACCTTAAATCCCATATGAAATGAAGCACAAATGAAAGGAGTACAAAACCTCCTGTTGTAGCTATAATGATAGCTGGAATTTCAAATATTCCATGAGGCAAAGTCAATGCCAAGTAAGCGTAAATATTAAAATCTGCACCAAAATAACCTATGAACATTCCGTTATTCGCTAAAATAAGAGCTCCTAACACTCCACCTAAAGCTCCAAGAGCATATAATATAAACGCTACAGTTACATTATTTGTGAAAATAGAATGGGTAGTTAAGGTAATTACCCCTTCATCCACCTGCTTCTGGAAATTATCCACCATAGGCTGGATGTAGTCTGAAATACTATCTGCATAAAAATAACCAAAGAGAAGTGGAATCACAAACAGTAATGTTGAAAACAATAATAGCCATTTATTATTTGAAAATGCTGCTTTTGTCTCTTCCTTAGCTATCTTTAAATAATGTTTAATATCCATAAAAACACCTTCAGATGTTAATTAATATATATTTTTACTAATTGACTTAATCAAACAATGATTCAGCAATCTCAACAGATTCCTCTTGTTTTACCTTTAAGTCTTCAAAGAAATCTTTCATGAGCTCTGCTGCATGAACCTTACAATGGCCGCACAATAGCTCACCGTTCATACATTCTTCACGAATCTTTTCAAGCTCCTTGTCATCATCAACCAAATGATAAACAAGCATTTCATAGATTACACATTCATCAGGCCTTCCGCCTAACTCCTTTTGCTCGTCAAGAGTTTCTCTTCCACCTGTTTTAGATGATTTGACTTTTTTCTCTGCTTGCTTAGGAGTTTCATTCAAGTAAATTGCAGTGTTTGGCTTACTGCTTGACATCTTATCTCCAGTAAGCCCTGTCAAGAACCTATGATAAGTGGAAGCAGGAGCTAAAAATCCAAATTCCTCATTCAATTTAGCTGCAATGTCTCTAGTCAATCTTAAGTGAGGGTCCTGGTCTACGCCTACAGGAACAACAACCTGTTTTGGCCCTCCGAATTCCTCAGTTTGAGGAAGCAAGATGTCTGCAACCTGAACTAAAGGAACGTATAGATGTGCAATGTTAGTGCTTGCATTAAAGCCGTAAATAGCTTGCATGTTATTGAAATTGACCCTTTTTGCAATCTTGAATGTCAAGTCATTCAAGGTTTTGTTTTGGGACTGAAGATAGACATTTACATTATCTGCAGTTAAGTCAAGACCTAAAGCAATGTAATTAGCCAAATACTCATTTATAGCTATTTCCTTTGCCTTCTCAAAACTGATTCCCCTTGCAGCATATGATTCCATATCTGCAATTGACAAGGATAATGAAGCGCCCTTTTCAAAATACCATTTCAATTGGTCAATGACCATCTTATGGCCAATGTGCATCTGGCCACTTGGCATCATTCCAGTCATTACTCCAAAGTCCTTCTTGCCATTGATTAATGGAACCAATTTATCGAAGTCCCTATGGCCAAAAATTACTCCTCTTTTCATCAATCTTGCAGGATCTTCAATTTTCCCTACAAGCTCTGAAAAGTCTCTTATACCAAACTGATTAACTAATTTATCATAATCTACTATAGATGAGCCCCATGGATCAATCAAAAAATCACCTTAAATATAACATCTTTGCTTAAATTGAATAGTTAGATAATAATTATTATGTTTTTTATTGTAAGTGTTTAAATAATTATACGTATATTTAATTAAAATTATTTAAAATTTTTAGTGAAAAATTTATAATAATTATTGCATTAATTTGAATTTTAATTCTAATTTTTATTCTAATAATATGCTATTAATTAAATATGATTTACAAGTTAATAAAAATAACTAATAAAAATTTAAAAAAATAGCTATCAAAATAATAAAAAAATATTAAAAAATAATTCTTAATAAAGTATTAAGAAAAAAATAAAAATGGAAATAATGAAATTAATTAAAAAATAGCTATGGACGGGTCCACTCTATGTTATAATATGTAACGTCCAAATCATCATCAACGACAGCAAGCAACAGTTTCTTGTTTACACCGTGGGAAACTCTCACATAGCTTGCAAAGTCCAATACATTAACCTCATTTGTTTCATACAATACCTTAACCAGGAAGTCAGAGTGTGCATGGCCAGGACCTGTACCTCTTTCATAAAGTCTGAATTCAGATCCGTACTTAAATCCAGTCTTGATAATGTAACCTCTGTTTTTCAAATCCCTATAAACAAGGTATTTGCCGTAAATCTCTTCTTCCTTGATTAAATCAATGATGTAATTCACATCACATTTCTCATCATTTTCATAAATGTCCAAACGTCCACTTTCCATCAAGTAACATGCTTCAATTAGGGAAAGTTCCAAACAATCCTCGGACAATTTACCAAATTGGCTTTTTTGATTAAGGGAAACAGCTCTTTGGTTACCCTTTTCAATTTTTATGGTTACAATACCTTCACATAAATCTCCACGCATTCAAACACCCAATAAAAATCCATAATAAAGTAAAATAGAAAATTAAAAAAAGTCTTTAAAAAAAATTTTAGAAAAAAGTAATATATATTGCTAGAAAGTTTTAACAAATATGTTATTTGCCAAATCCCTTGAGACTTCAATCATAGAATCTCCTAAGAAGACATTATATCCAGAGCGGGAAGAGTCAGAAATGCTAATTCTAGACCCTATATTAAGTCCAATATCCATTGCATCAGATAAAGATGCATCACCACCTCTTATGAATAAAACTTCACCTTTCTCACCGGATGAAAGCTGAGATATGGACAATAAGTTAAATTCCCTAATTCCGATGTCTTCAATATCACTATGATCATTTTTACAGTCATCACAGTTAGCAAAATCAAAATCACATGCAGGAATCAAATGGTCATCGGGACAGGTATCAGGATGTTCTAACATATGACAAATAGCTCTTTCCGCCTCATCAGACAATGAATGCTCCATTTCACAAGCTTGATGATGAAGATTTTCATCTTTGATTTTTAAAACATCTTTTAAGAATCTTTCAAGAATTCTATGTTTCCTAGTTATTTTTTGAGCTATTTTAATTCCTTCATCAGTTAATGAAGCCCCTTGATACGGAACATAATCAATAAAACCAATATCTTCAAGTTTTTTAAGCATTTGAGTTACGCTACCTGGAGCAATTCCTAACTCTTTAGATAAAGTTGTTGTGGATACATAGGAATCATTACTTCCAAACTTGTAAAGAACTTCCAAATACTCTTCAATATTTTCACTGATTTCTTTAGCCATGTAGAACCTCCGTGTTAATTTAAATTAATTTAATTTATTTAAATTTTTTAGAATTCAATTTAATTTTTAAGATTTTAATTCATTATATAATATTATAAAAAGAAAGTATATAAAGTTTTGGATAACCTAAAAATTTAAGAGTTTTAAAATAATGAAACTTGGCAAAATGCAAATTTTAAAAAAAAATAAGGTAATCTAAAAATAATGTGAAAAAGATAAAAAAGATTAGAAGATTAGAATGGGATTCTCCTATAAATATGAAGCTTGCGATAAGACTTTGTATTCCAATTACTTATATGGCCTAAGCTATTTCTATAACTGGTACCATCAGCGGAATACCATCTGCCATTAACATATATTTGAGCCCAAACATGTCCAGTAACCAAACCAGATCCAAATCTGCAACCTTTTGCATGAGCATATCTTGCAGGAATCTTGGATGCTCTGCATAGTGCAACAATTAAATTAGTGTGATCGCAACAATTTCCGCTTTTAGTCCTTAATGTTTTAGCGGCTCCTTTTCTTGAATTTGAATAATAGCTATATCCTAAATTATCCCTAACATAATTGAAAATGGCTGTTGCCTTTTCTAATTTAGTGGAGTATTTGCTTGTAAGCTTTTTAGATAAATTTCTAATGGATTTAGTTATTTTTGCATATCCTCCACCTGATAAGTATTTTCTTACAGAGAGTTTTGTATTTTGATTCAAACATTTTTTGAATTGACCAGAAGGATCAATAACATTTAAAATGGAAGAATTAGAGGATGGGCCATAAACACCATTATTATCATAAGAGAAATATACTCTATAAGCATTTCTTGCAAGATTAACCCTTAAATAAGCTATACCTTTATCATTAGTTGTGCGAATATAAGTATTTCCACCAATTGTAAACTTGACTTTTTCATTTTTTAGTATTTTCCCATCAGTACCCTTTAATAAAATTTTAAAGCATTTGCCTTTAAGAATTGCATAAATTAAAGGAGTTGTATAAGTTTTCTTATATACTGGCAATTTCATTGAAAGGGAAGAATTAACAAGAAAATCCTCTCCATTGAAACTGCAATTGAAAACAACTGATTTTTTATCAGAAGGCATTTTAATGGAAACTTGTCCTTTAGAATCTGTAGTTTTAGTGTATTTAACCCCATCCACATAGATGGCAAGTTTTTTATTTGCTAAAACAGTGCCTTTAGAGGAAACAAGTTTAATAATGAAATCTGAAGACCTATAAGCATACTTTTTAGGAGTTTGAATGATTGTTTTCTCATATAAAATTATGCTTGAATTTACAGATTCACTTGCATTATGCTCCAAATCCCCGTCATAAGATACAAAAATAATGTAAATTCCCCTTAAATCCAAATCAAGAGGCAAAATAGCTATACCCTCTTCATTTGTTAAACTGGTTTCATAGATAAAAGTTTCTTTTGGAGTATTTATTTTAAAGTTAATTTCTGCTCCAATAACAGGGTTATTTTCATCATCCAATAACTTGACAGTGTAATTTTCACTACCGTAAATTTCCCAGCCCTCAGGTGAAATGATTTCCAAATGTGTATTCTTTAAGATAGGATCTTCATTATCATCTTCTGAATCATCATCTGAACTAGAATCATCAGAATAAATATCTGAACTGGAATCCTCTGAATTCACTTCCAAATTCTCATTGGGACCTTTATCCAAATCTTCACCGATATCTGAAATCAAATCATCATTGAAATTAGAAAAATCATCTGCATTGACCATATCAAATGAATTTTCATCATTTACAATGCCTGCTGAGACTGAAGATACAGACAATATAAATGTCAAGAGCAATAATGATATAACAAACTTATAATTAATAATTACACCAGCCAAAAATACTAAAAATATTAAAAATCATAGGAAATCATTTTAAAAAAGAATCATATTAAAATAAAAACAAATAGTAAAATTTGAGAATGAAAGTTGTTTAAAATAATAATTGAAATTTAATATTTACATATTTATTTAGATAATTTATATTATAAAAAATTAATCATCTTTCAATATAAATGGGAAAATTAAAAAAAATTGATAGAAAATTAAAAAAAGGGTAAGTTATAATAAATCAAAATAAGAAAAATCATAAAAACAAGAAATAAAAAAAGATAAATAAAAAAAGTAAAAACAAAATAATGTAATATAAAAAAATAAAAAAAATTGAATAAGAGGAAATCCTCTTATTATCCATTTTAAATACTTTAATACTAGAATGGTACAGCAGCATATCTATTTAGATTGCTATATGAATTAGTGTTCCAATTTTGGATATTACCTAATTTATTCCTCACACTTGTTGCATCAGCGGAATACCAAACACCATTTACGAGAATTTGAGCCCATACGTGTCCAGTTACTAAACCACTTGAGAATGTGCAGCCTTTTGCATGAGCATATCTTGCTTCAATGCCTGAAGCCCTACACAATGCAACAACTAAACTTGCTTGATCCACACAATTACCTGAACCAGCACTTAAGGTACCTGAAGCACCATATTTGGAGTTAGCGTAATAACTGTAATCAATCTCATCTCTAACATAATTGTAAATAGCTTGAGCTTTTGCTTCATTGCTTTTCAATCCTTTAGTCAATTGATTTGCTAAATTACTAATGGAACTTGTAATAGCAGATTGACCAGTTCCAATCAAATATTTGGAAAGGTCTGACTCTGTATTCTTCTCATTTAAACCTGCTTTGAATTGATTTGAATTATAAGGTATATCAGATGATATACCTGCAGGAACTACAGAACTTTTGAATACAGAACTATCAAAAGTACAGTAATTAGGCAAATTTTTATGAGATTTATGGAAATCTAAAATCTTAGCAAATGAATAAGTGTATAAATCAAATCCAGCATTACCTAATGAAGAACCAGAACTACTATAAACCTTAGCGTAAACAGGGGAAACCTTATTGGATTCCTCAAATGACACTACTCTTTTTGATAAATCAACATATTGAGCCTTATAGACTGTAGCATCCATTGAATCCCCTTCGGAATTGCCACCGGATATGCCACTTGGAAGAGTAATGTAATTTGTGTTACCAGCATTAATATTATAGACAGCTTTAGCCATAAGATATGAGAATTCTGAAATGGTTAATCTCTTATTCGCTACTGTTACAGTACCAGGCCTAACATTTTTTATGTTAATATACTCCTTAACATTAGAAGCAGCCACTTCAATCTCACTTATGGAGAATCTGTTAGTGTCTTTTACAGTTACTGTGCTAGACAATTTAGATGCTTCACAAGCAGATGATCCTGCATAAGAGGAAACTACTGAGTAAGTTCCTTGACTTGCACCAATCTTTAAGGAAGCTACACCCTTAGAGTTAGTGGTTTGACTATACAATTTACCGGAAAAATTAAATGTAATCTTTTGATTAGCCAAGGCATTACCTGCATTATCCACTAATGTCACTGAATATGAATCGCCTTTATTTACACTGTTTGAACTAGCTTTTATTGAAGTGGATTTTTTTAAAGGAGCGTATACAGAACTTTCAAAAGTACAATAGTTAGGCAAATTATTATGAGATTTATGGAAATCTAAAATCTTAGCAAATGCAAAAGTGTATAAATTGTAATTTGCATTGCCTGCCTTATTGGAACCGTCTTTTACAGACAAGTAATTTGCAGGTACTTTTTTAGATTCTATATTGGAAGCTGATCTTTTTGCTAAATCCACATATTGAGCTTTATAAACAGTGAATTTCAATGAATATGTAGAAGAACCTCCATTAGAAATACCATTTAAAAGAACAATATCTTTCTTGTTATTGGAATTAAGATTGGATACTGCTTTTGATGACAAATAGGTGAACTCAGATATTTTAAGAGTTTTAGAACCTACTTTCACAGTATTAGGCAATCTCTTATTCTTTAGAACATAATTCTTAACGTTAGTAGCTGCAGTTTCTATTTCATTCACACTGAAAGCATTAGAATTTTTCAATACAGTTAAAGTAACGGAATTCTTAGCGGATTTATAAACTTTTGAACCTGCATAAGAACAAACCATAGGATACTTACCTTCCTTCAAATTGATTTGGAGATAAGTTGAACCTTTAGAGTCTGTTGTCAATGTATAAGTTTTACCGTTGATAGCATATCTCAACTTTTGACCGCTTAAAGCTTTACCATTACCATCAGTCAAGGTAAGTGTATAATAATTACCTCTATAGATAGAATTTGAACTTCCTTTAAGAATTGTTGCTTTTAAACTAACTGCTTGATTAAATGCAGAACTTTCAAAGGTACAATAGTTAGGTAAATAGTTCTTGGACTTATGGAAATCTAAGATCTTTGCAAAGGCAAATGTATATAAATTGAAATTTGCATTTCCTACAGATCTTTTAGAAGCATCCTTAACAAGAATTTCATTAGGAGCTACCTTTTTAGAACCTATGTATGAAACTACATTTTTTGCTAAGTCAAGATATTGCGCTTTGTAAACAGTAGTTTTTAGTGAAGCTGAAGAAGATTTGCCATCGGAAATACCTGATAAAAGTATTATATCCCCTTTCTTATTTGAATTCAAATTAGATATCAATTGGGAAGAAAGGTAAGAAAACTCAGATATTTTTAGAGTTTTAGAACCTACTTTCACAGTATTAGGCAATCTCTTATTCTTTAAGACAAAATTCTTAACATTGGTCGCTGCATCTTCAATTTCCTTTACTGTAAATGCATTAGGATTTTTCAATACAGATAAAGTTACAGAGAGTCTTGAGGATTCATAAGCACTAGACCCTCCATAAGAACAGACCATAGTGTATTTACCTTCCTTCAAGTTTATTTGAAGATAAGTGGAACCTTTAGAGTCTGTTGTCAATGTATAAGTTTTACCGTTAATATTGTAACTTAACTTTTGACCACTTAAGACTTTACCTTTGCTATCAGTCAAGGTAAGTGTATAATAATTACCTCTGTAAATAGAACTTGAACTTCCCTTAAGAGTGGTTTTAACTTTTGCATTAGCTTGTAAAACAGCACTATCAGATTGTGAGGAAGCCCCGAGCATAGCCTTAGTATTTGCAATGTTTGAATTATGTTCCAAATCAGAATCTTCTACAGTATTATCAGTATTTAAAATTTCATAATCTGAATTTACATTGCTTGAACCAGCATTATCAGATTCTAAATTATTTGAATTTGAATCACTAGCAAGATTCTCATTGGAGTTGCTAGAAACACTAGCACCAGATAAGTCATTTGAATCATCTATGGAAGATGAATCATCAATATCCATAGCAGAAACTGATGAGATTAAACACAATCCCATAAGCAAAACTGCTAAAAGCAATGTGAGATTCTTAACTGAAATCATTTCACCTCACACTTTAGAGCAACCTAAAATTATATTCTTATAAGTATAATTTTCACATTGAATTTTTAAAAAAATATTATGGAAAAATATTTATTTTTCCCAAACTCAATGTTTATCATTTAACTTTTTCAAGTAAACAATAAAGACCACCCTAAACATTTCTTAACTTGAAATTTTTGCTTTAAAAACAAAAAAATCAAATTAGATTAATATTTACTTTTAATCTTTTATTATATAAATCTTACTAATAAAAATCATTCAAAATAAGAATTTTCCATAGTTTATAAATAAAAATAAAAAGATTTTAAGACTAATTTTATAATCCAGATATAGTTAACTATATGATATTGATATAAAGAATAATTAAATATTAAATAGGCAAAAGAAAAGATTAAAACTAAAAAAATTAAAAAATACTTGATAAGTCTTTAAATAATAAATAAATACTTAAAATTACTTATTTTAATCAAATTTAAAATAATATTACTTAAATAAATAGAAAATAAAATAATCATCTTTATTTAACTTAAAAAAGAATTACAAACTAATAAACATATTTGATATAAAAGAAAATGATATTATCATTTTTGAAATACTATTAAAAAAAGTGTTAAATTGAAAAAATACTTCTTAAAAAGTAAATTTCAGACAAATAAGCAATTTTAATTAAGTAATATTCAAAAAAGAACTATTTAAGAACAGAATAAGAAAATAAAGAAAATTTTTAAAAAATCTTTGAAAAAATTAAAAAAAATAGTTAGAAATTGTAAAAGAACTTGTAAAAAAATAGAATAAAAAGTTGAGTTTACTCTCAACTAGTGGAAAAAGTTTTGGTCAAGGTTTTTGACCGAAGGTCAAAAAGCTTGAATTACATCATAGGAGGCATTCCGCCCATTCCACCCATACCAGGTGCAGGAGGCATACCACTATGGTCTAAGTTTTCATCTGGGTCGACTTTTTGAAGTGCACCAGCTGCTGCAACTAAATCGTCAATACGCAAGATCATTTCACAAGCTTCTTGAGCTGATTGAATAGCTTGTTTTTTGACTCTTTGAGGTTCAACAACACCAGCTTCTTTCATATCAACTACTTTACCTTCAAATACGTCTAATCCCATATTGATGTTATCTTCATGAGCAGCTCTGAGCTCTACAAGTAAGTCAATGGTGTTTAAACCAGCGTTTTCAGATAAGGTTCTTGGTACAATTTCCAAAGCATCTGCAAATGCATTTACAGCCACTTGTTCTCTTCCACTGATAGTATTAGCATAAGCTTTCAATTGTCTTGCAATTTCAATCTCAGGAGCTCCTCCACCGTATACAACCTTTCCATCTTCAACAGTAGCTGCAACTACACCTAATGCATCTTCCATAGCCCTTTCAATTTCAGAGGAAACGTGTCTGGTACTTCCACGGATTAAAATGGAACTTGCTTTAGGGTCTTCACATTCTTCAATGAAGGTAATGATTTGGTCAAAGACCTTTTCTTGATGTATGTAACCTGCCTTACCTAAAACATCAGGAGTCAAGTCTTCAATATTGGTAATGAGTTCAGCACCGGTAGCTTTCATGATTCTTTTTACGTCAGTGTTTTTAACTCTTTTGAAAGCCATGATTCCAGCTTTAGATAAGTGATGTTGGACTACATCATCAATACCTTTTTGACAGAACAATACATTACATCCGGAATCAATGATCTTATCTGCAATTTCCTTAAGGGTTTCCTGTTCACTGTCAAGGAAAGCTTGCATTTGCAATGGGTCAGTGAAATCAACTTTAGCGTTTTCCAAATCTTTCAATTCTAAAGGATATTTCATTAAAGCAATTTTACAATCACGCATTTCTTCAGGCATAGCTTCATTAGCTCTACCTTGGTCAATGTAGATACCGTCAACAATTAAGGAGTCCTCTACACTTCCACCATTGATTCTGTGGATTTTGATAAGGGTTTTGTCTAATTTTTCTCCTTCTTCAACTTTAAGTGCAGCTTGAACAAGCAATTGTGCAAGTTCATCTTTAGCATAATCTGAACCTTTACCGGTCATTGCAGTTTTTGCAATTCCAAATAAGGTGTCTGGGTCTCTTGCATCTGTTGAAATGCTATATAAGATTTCCATTGCTTTTGCAACTGCTAATCTGTATCCAATGAGAATAGTTGGGATTGCAATTCCATCCTCATATAATTCCATTGCTTTCTTAAGCAATTCACCAGCAATGATTACAACTGTAGTGGTTCCGTCTCCAACTACATTCTCTTGTTTTCTTGCAATTTCCACAAGCATTTTTGCTGCAGGGTGTGCTATATCCATTTCCTGTAAGATAGTTGCTCCATCATTGGTTACAACAACATCACCCATTTTCTTATCCACTAACATTTTGTCCATACCTTTTGGACCAAGAGTGGTTCTTACAATGCTTGCCAATAGTTGGCTTGCAAAAATATTCATTCTTAAAGCTTGATTTCCTTGAAATCTTTCAGTATCATCACGTAAAATATACATAGGTTGATTAATTTGCGCCATAATAATCTCCTTAATTTTAATCAGTGTTATTTTTAAATTAGATAATTTATTAGTAATTATAAAGATTAATTCAATAATTAATTACAAGAATTAATTATAAGAATTCATAATAAAAATTAAATTATATTTAATTTATATTAAATTATCCATATAGTTATAAATAGGTTTGCCTTACTATAAAAAATTTTTGTTTATAATGGATTATCAAGAATGTTAAAAAAAGAGAATATTGAAATAAAAACAGAAAATTTAACAATTGTTTTTATTAAATTATTAATTAATTGAGATAATAAAAAAAGGAGATTCATATGTCAAGTATTGTAATTTATTTTTCAAGAAGTGGTGAAAACTACTTTGGTGGAGAACTTAAAAATATTGAAAAGGGAAACACAGAAGTGATTGCAGAATACATTCAGGAATTGGATAACGCAGACTTATTTAAAGTTGAACCTGCAGTCGAATATCCTGCAGAATACATGAAATGCACTGATGTTGCTAAAAAGGAACAGCAAGCAGATGCAAGACCTGAAATAAAAGAAGCATTAGATAATATTGATGCCTACGACACAGTCTACATCGGTTTTCCGAACTGGTGGGGAACTATGCCAATGCCAATGTTTACCCAATTGGAACAATTGGACTTTACAGAAAAAACAGTTAAGCCTTTTGTAACCCATGAAGGTTCCGGTTTCGGATCATCAGAGAAAGACTTGAATAAATTGTGTGTAGGAGCTATAATCAAAAAAGGATTATCAATTCCTGGTGCAAGCGTATATGATGCAAAAGAAGCTGTGAAATCATGGATTAATGAATAAATTAATCCTTTTACTTTTTACTTTCTTACTTTTTAACTTTTTTTATTTAGTTTAAATTTTATATGATTTTTACTTTTAATTTTTTAATTTTTAACTCTTTTAAATAAAAATAAAATGCCATTTTGAAATTATTTTTCCAAAACAGCAATATAATCCATTCTATTTCTTATAAATGGAATCCAAGTGAATATTTTGGTGAATGGCTTATAAACATTCATTCCATCAAACAGATTTACATCCTTTATCCACTTGAAGTTGGAATTCAATTTTAAAAGCTCATGTCCTTTTTGAACTCCCCAAATGAATTTTGCATCCATTTCCTCAACTGATTTCTCCTTAACATTCTTTACGGAGACCGGAGGCATTATTTCAGTGAATACAGTGCATGAGTTGAAATTCTCATCAATTATGTCCAGAATCATTTTATTGTCATCTTCAGTAAGATACATTGACAATCCCTCAATGATGAACAATACATCCTCACTTGCTTCTATTTCACTGACCCATGAGGGATCCATTGCTGAATATGACAATGTCCTTACCCTATTGCTGTCCTTAATATAGTTCAATCTGAACCTTGCTGAATTTTCCAAATCAACATTATACCATTGTCCAATCGATTGTATCTGGTATCCATTCCAGAAGCAATATTCACTATTGTGCATCTGGGATGTGAGCGAATATATTTTGAAACCATATCATCCAAGACGATAGTTCTTGAAATCACTCCCCATTGCATTTGATAGTCCTTATCTGCTATGGAGAAGTCATAATCAATTTCAGAAATTAC
>NZ_JAFRJO010000063.1 GCF_017432245.1 Methanobrevibacter sp. | reverse complement strand
TATCAATGCTAGTGTGGAAGCTTATGTTGATGGTGTAAACAGAGGGCTTGAGAACAATCATTTTTCCTTGGATAAAAAGCAAACAAAGAAGAATAAAAAATAAACTAATTTTTAAATTATTTTTTTAATTTTAATCATCTAATTATTTTAATTTTTATAATATAACATTATAGAGCGATAAAATGAATGAATACGATAAGGAATTGGCTAATTTGGATAATGTTGAAATATTAGGATTCACTGGAGAAATAGAAAGCATTCCTAAAACATTGGAACAAGTTGAAACCATTAGAAACAGCTGTTGTGACGTTGGAATTATTCAGCTTATGAATGCAGATGCAATAGCTGGAAAGGAACATCTCAAGCAAGGTGTTATCCATGCAATCAATGCATTCAAAAGGGGAGACAATTTAGCTAAGGATTTAGGTATTGAAATATTAATCAGAACTTCTGCCCAAAGACAAATTTCCAAGGCATTTGACATACTTGGTCTTGAAGAAGGTAAGATGAATATAGCGGTTGTTCTAATCGATTGTCCAGATTACTTTATCGATGAATTATCTTGCATGTTTGTAAGGAATGATGCTGTTTTTGAAGCTGACGAATCAATATTATTAGACTTATATGATATTCCTGAAAAAGAGTTAAAGAACATGCATATAACTGACATATTAATTGATAAAACTACTAGATTAATAGTGGATCATTGAAAAAGAGTAATGAAAAAATTAAAAAAATTTTAAAAAACCTATTTTTATTAATTATCAAAGCACTTTAAAGTTTTGATGATTTCATCCAAATTATCTTGGCTCAAACATCCAATATCCAAATTCTTAATCTCCAAAGCAACTGCTTTTTCTTTGAGTCTATTGTAATTAGGACATTTGGTAATCATTCCATGACTGTCTAAAACAAATTCCTGACGTAATTTATAGGATAATGATTTAGGATCTTCTGTTTCTAATATTACATTAATTCCTCTTTTATCCTTGTGGAATACATTGAAACTTGTTTTTTCTTCAATAGCTTCCTTAAGATATGAGCATGCATCAACAGTCTTTTTAAGGTTATCTTTAGCGAAATTCAATTCATTATATATTCCACATGCAGTGATGTTGCTTGCATTATTTGTTTTTAAAAGAAGCTTTGACTTTTCAAACAATTTGTCATCATTAGTTGTTATAAATCCACCGTCTTCAACATTCACTATCTTTGGAGAGCCTGTAGATACAATTATAACATCTGAATAATCTCCATTTGCCAATCTGTTCTCATAATCTCCAATAGCTCCTGATGCATCTTCCACAACAAGAATATTGTTCTTATGGGCAAAATCACATATCGCCTTCAAGTCCTGCTCAGCAGTATAAGCTGCAAAACTTGTTAAAAATAGAGCAGATTTATTATTTTCATCATCCAAATCAATCATGTTATTTTCAGATGCTGCGATAATTGATTCATTAAGATTATCTAAATCAATCAATCCTTTATTAGTCTTTACAGTGATTAAATCCTTATTTAAGAAATTAGCTATTTGCTTAAATCCATTCCATGCTCCTTGATCTGGAATTAGAATAGCACCATCAATTGAATTCATAGCAGATAAAATAGCTGAATTGCCACTACTGACTAAATTAGCATAATGATGATTAGTGATATTGACTAATTTCTCTTCAGCCATACTGTGATAATCATGATTATCCTCACCACTAGCCACTTTAGACATAGCATTTTGAGTTTCCTTTGATGGTTTTTTAAATTTAAGATTCATATTTATACCTAATATCAAGTTATTGTTGTAAATCTGGGGATTTCTTAAAGAAGGAATCCAATGTTGTCTGCTTTGAATGCAATAATTCCTTTAGCAAATTGCTCTGCTTTACATATTTGCTTATTGGAAGTTGCAGTTTAGTTCCACAATAAACAAGAGCTTCCTTCAATGATTCAAACTCCTTATAATCTCCATTCATTGCATACTTAATATTCTCCCTTACATTAAACACTCCAAGGGGAACATATCCTGAATAAGCTTCCCTAAGTATGATAACACCTGATTGAAGCTTAAGCTTGGCTAATTTATCAAGAACAGCCATCTTTGCAGAGTAATAGCATCCACCTACACAGGAATACTCTGTCTTATCACTGTTAGTTTCATAATCTGAAAACATCATTTCCTCTCCACCCATGACTTTAATGAATGCCTCAAACCATTCATACTGCCATTCGGTAGGAGTTAAGATGATTGCATAATAGTTGTTCAAACTGGAAAACTCATAGACTCTATGAGAATCCATAATATCATAATGCCTTACTTCCTTTAATAAGCTGTCTGCAATTGTACTGTCACAAGCTGTAATGGACCATCTTGTCGGAACCAATCTTCGATTCTTCTTAAGACCAAATGCGCCAACAGAGAAAGCCTTTTGCATAGCTGAAAAAGGAACATCCTTATTATGAAGATTCATTACCGCTTCACGAGCCTTTAAATCAGTGTCATAAAAGCTTTTTTCAAGTTGCTTATCCCATCTAACTGCGTCAATATCAAACTTTTCAATTATTGCACTTGGACCATGAGGAGTAATCTCTTCATTGAAACTGGCACCAACAGGCTTTGAACCAAAAGTAGCTTCACTGTCAATTGATTTTGATGCAAGGGAAATGTCCTGCAATTTTTCAACAAAAGGATTTTCCAAATCCTTAATATCTATCAATTGCTTTCCACGAACAAGATTCATACGGTATGTAATGATATCCTCTTGGGACTTATTGTTTGCAATCCATTGCTCTGGGGAGTCCATAATGTAAGTATCTCCCAGTTGAGGAACCATCATTGGTCCAGCATACACTTTAGGATAGCTCCAACGGCCTATAAAAACAGATGGTGGTGTACTTCCATCTAAGTCCTTTCCTACATCAACTGAATTCATCTTGATCTTTTCAGTTAATTTCTCCAAATAAGCGTTTTTAGTAGTCTTAGATGTTCTCATAATAATACCTTGAATAAAATAAATGATGATGATTTTTATAAGTGATTTTAATTAGTGATTTAAAATGATAAAAAATAAAATAGTTAAAATTAGTTTTAAAAACTAACTTAACTTAAATTAAGAGAATTACAGTTAATTTATTAGAAAATTAACAAAATTCTATGGTACTAGGTGGCTTGTCACTAATGGATAAAGCAACATGTGTAACTTCAGAAACTTCAGAGGTGATTCTTCTGGAAATGGTTCTGATTACATCCCAAGGCATTTCAGGGACAGTTGCAGTCATTGCATCAATTGAACTGATCAATCTGATTACAATGAGATAACCAAAGTCTCTTTCATCACCTTTTACACCAGTTACTTTAGTGTCTGTAAGTACAGCGAAATATTGCCATAATTCCTTGTCCAAACCAGCTTTTTCCACTTCTTCTCTTACAATAGCATCTGCAGCTCTACAAACAGCTAAATTATCTCTTGTTAAAGCTCCAACAACTCTTACACCAAGTCCTGGACCTGGGAAAGGTTGTCTTTGTACAATACTATCAGGAAGACCTAATTCTCTTCCGACTTCTCTTACTTCATCTTTATATAAGTCTCTAACAGGTTCAACTACTTTTAAAACCATACCACTTGGCAATGCCATGTTGTGGTGAGTCTTGATTTCACCTTCAGTTTCAATCCAATCAGGAGCAATGGTACCTTGAACTAAGTATTTAGCATCAACTGCTTGTGCTTCTCTTTCAAAGACTTCAATGAATACTCTTCCAATGATTTTCCTTTTCTCTTCAGGATCATCCACACCTTCAAGTTCGGATAAAAATTCATCAGATGCATCCACATACTTGAAGTTAAGTCTTTCTTCAAAAACAGCACAAACCTGTTCCGCTTCTCCCTCTCTAAGTAAACCATGGTTAACAAAAATTGCGGTTAAATTATCACCAATAGCTTCTTGTGTAAGAACTGAACAGACAGAACTGTCAACTCCACCGGATAATGCTATAATAGTTTTTTCATCACCGATTTCATCTTTGATTTTAATAATAGCATCTTCAATAAATTCTTTTGGGCTTAACATAAAAATACCTTAAAATACATTAAATTATTATTTAAGCAATGCAAACGATTTATTCAAAATTTTCGATAAATTCCATAATGATAGCTTCTAAACCTTCGTCTTTGCCATCCATTACAGCATCCATCATGTCTTCATATTTGACATATTTTTCAATTTTAATAGCTTTTTCACCAATACCAGTGATTCTGAAATCTTGTTCTCCATCACCGATAGGAATACTGATGTTTTTGAATTTTAAGTTAGCTTTATTGTCAATTGCTTTTTTCTTGAAATCATCTAAATTATCAAACATTTTATCAACCCTTTTTTAAAAATTAAATATAAAATAAATATAATCCTAAAATCTTTTTCTTTTTAATTTACTCATTTCCTATAATTCTGACAAATTTCAAAAAAATTCTTAAAGATGAATTCCCCTTTAGGGGTATGATGAACCTCTGGATGGAATTGAATTCCGTAAATCTCTTTTTCCTTATGTTTCATGGATTCTATATCACAAAGAGATGAATTTGCAATTATATCAAATTCTTCAGGAAGAGTATGAACTTCATCTTTATGAGAACTCCAAACATCAAGAGGGGATTCAAGGCCTTTAAAGAGATTGGAAGTATCTAAAAGATTAATTTTTACTTGAGCATAACTTTCAGTGTCTGAAGTGGAAACTTCTCCACCAAATGTTTTAGCTATTAACTGATGACCTAAACAAATGCCAAGAATTGGAATATCAAAGTGTTTAATATATTCTGCAGCATTCCCCACATCATCTATAGAAGGGCCTCCACCTAAAATTAAACCAATAGGATCCTTTGCTTCAATTTCTTCAATAGATAAATCATTGCTGACTAACTGTGAAGGAATATTAAGGTATTGTAAGCTTCTTTGGATTCTGTGATTGTATTGCCCTTTGTTATTAATAACTAAAATTGTCATATAATCTCTCAAAATCATTTTTACGAGTAAATGCTTTGTATAATATCATATTAAAGCTAAAAAATAAATGAATTTATTAACTTAATAGTTATATAATATTATATTAATTTAATATATATTTAATATAATATATAAAGTTACTACATTTAAATTACTACTTTTTAATCAATGTTAAATTACTTA
>NZ_JAFRJO010000062.1 GCF_017432245.1 Methanobrevibacter sp. | reverse complement strand
TTTGAATAGTTTAATGCGAGGTCATGTTAAAAAATATATTATGTTTCCAACAACATCTTTAATCAAAAATTTCCCTTATAATTTTAACATTATTATGCAAGAATTCTCCGGCTTAAAGAAGCAGGAGAGGTTAAATCAAAAGTGTTGGATAATGCAGTATATCCCTACTTGACATGGTAATTTGTCCTACACTTTTTCTTCTATGTTTATATAAAAATTAGTATTAACAGATATATTAAATTTGTTAAAATTAAAATACCTGTCGGCGGAGCAAATGTTAATATTAAATTTGGTCAAAAAAATAATATTAAATTAGATATAATCAATAGCTATTTTTTTGGTTAATTCTAGAATATATTCAGTAAATTTCTGTTTCTTGTCAGTATTTTTTATTTCCTTGCTGTCACTGTCATCCACTGCAGGAATCTGTCTGAAATAGACACGTTATTATAGTTATCATCAACTATCTTTTCACTGTCGTTTGATTTGATGATTTCCTTTTTGTTTTTTCCATCTCTTAAATAGACTGTAATTTGATCATAGTCATTGTTTCGCAGAAAAGATGTGATTTCATTATCGTCATACATTTCCATATCGATAAAGTGCTTCCAGAATCTCATGAAATTATTTGAACCATTTGTTTCTGTTCCAATTAAAAATATTCCTCCCGGTTTCAGGACTCTTTTTACTTCTCCAAAGCATTTTTCAATATCTGGCCAGAAATAAACAGTTTCAAAGGCAGTTACTATATCAAATGTATCATCTTCAAATGGCAAGTTTTTTACATTACTATTCATGATTTCAACTTTTCCTTCATTGATTAATTTTTTATTAACTTCTTTTGATAATTTCACACTTTCTTCACTATAATCAATACCATAGACTTTTTTAGCATTTTTAGCCATTCGTTTTATGTTTATTCCGCCTCCGCAACCAACATCTAGTATAATATCATCGGAGTTGATATTCAAATGCTTCAATCCCCATAGTGAAACGGGGGTGTGTTCTTTGTTCATTGATTTTAGTTGAATGTTACCTAGTTTTCCTTGAGGTTTACGCATGTTGTCAAAAAATCCCATTAAATCACCATATTCTGTTAATTTTCTTTGAGTAGTTCATAAATTCATTTCCTATATCTTCAGCAATTCTTCTGTATTTTTCATCATTAATGTTAAAAATGCTCAAACAATGGTGAGATAATTAATAATATATTTCTATATATTACTATTATCCCACTCATTATTTACAAAAAGGTTGAATAATTGGATAATTATTGTATCAATAAATTTCAGTTGTAACCAAATTTTCATATTTCTGATTATTTTGAGTTAATCATTGCAAACAACCAAAAAACAATACCAATATTAATCAATAGGATTCCAAGGATAACTAAAAAGATGTTTATTTTATTTTTATATGGGCAGGTATTATTTTCAAGGAGTTAATACTAATGCAAATAATGTTATAAATGCAATGGAGGAAATTAAATAGAATCCTACGCCAAATATCGGTAAATGTTTTTTAGCTATAATATTAATTATTATTTTTACATTATATAAATTTTTAGGTATGCCTAAATAAAATAATTTAAATCATATATTGAAATGTTTTATAGCAGTAAGAATATAATTTAAAATATGAATGAAAGTCTCTACAGATTATTTGATGATGTTTTTGTCACAGATTTTTCCATATCTGGGGATGATTATAAAAAAATCATCGATTTGGGGGATTATGGTAAATTTGAAACGTATTCATTATTCCCAGGCATTGTTCTGGCATTTATAGATATTAACCTACAAAATCATGAGGAAGTGTATGTCGAAGAAAAGCTTTCCTCAAGGTTGCTTCAAATAAATCATTGTCTCGATGGCAGGTATGCATATGGTGTAGGTGATGATAGAATAATCTATTTTGGAAAGGGTGATTTATGCATTAGCATCTATGAGTTGACTAAAACCTTGTCTGATTTTCCTTTAGGTTTTTATAATGGTTTAGAGATTTTTATAGATGTTGATGTAGCTAATGAGTATATTAATCAAATCATTCCAAATTTTGATTTGGTAGAGTTTTATGAAGATTTAAAAAAGTTTCAAGGGTATGTCCTGCTTCGTTCAAATGATAAAATAGATCATGTCATCGGTGAATTGTATAATGTTGATAATAGAATTAAATTGTCTTATTATAAATTAAAGTGTATTGAACTATTGCTGTTCTTCTCAATAACTGATTTTGTTCATCATGAAAATATTTCTATTACCAAACAACAAGTTAGAATTGTTGAAGATGTTAGAAAGGAGTTAATAAAAGATTTGGAAAGTAAAATTACTATTGATGATCTTGCAATACGTCATAATATCAGTAAAACAACTTTAAAAACTTGTTTTAAAAAAGTTTATGGAAAGCCTATTTTCAAATGGAGGAAGGAATATAAATTGGAATATGCATGTAGATTAATTGAAGATAATCATTACACTATTTCTGAAATTTCAAAAAAGGTAGGTTATTCTTCACCTTCAAAATTTACTCAGGCTTTTAAAGATTATGTTGGATGCACTCCCTCTGAGTATAAAAAATAAATTTTGTCCTTTTGGTATATTTATTGTCTTTTTAGTTCAAAAATATTTATATATCAATTTAAATAATATTTTATACTGAATACTGGTTTATCTAGTTACTTTTAATTAAAATACATTGTAACTATTTTTAATTGTTTTTTTAGGATATTATTAATCTTTTGTCCTTTTAGCACAATTTTAAATTTTTAGGTAAACCTAAATTATATTTTAAGGCGATATTAATGTCAAAAACTCAAAATAAAAATAAATTTATTAGGTTATTAAATTATTCAGGTAACTATAAATATTTAACAATTTTAGGCATGTTTTTATCAGCTTTAAGTGCAATTTGTTTATTAGTTCCGTTTATTTATATATGGGACGTGGTCAATGCCCTATTAGCAGTTGCCCCTGATTTTACAAAAGCTCAAAACTTGGATGTTTATGCGATTAATGCATTTACTTTTGCGGTATTGGGGATAATTTTAAACTTTTTTGGTTTAATGGGCACTCACTTATCTGCATTTAAAAATGAAAAGAACATGAAAGATGCTGCTATAAATCATTTACTCAGACTACCTTTAGGTTATTTTTCAAACCATACAAGTGGTGGTCTTAGAAAGGTAATTGATTATAGTACTACAAAGACAGAGACATTTCTGGCTCATCAATTGTTTGATTTGACTGGAGCTATTGTAACTCCAATTGTATTTTTAATATTGTTATTCAGTTTTGATTGGCTTTTAGGATTAATCTGTTTAATTCCAATTATATTATGTTTTGTATTCATGTATCCTATGTTTTCAAAAGAATCTCAAAACATCATGGAAGAATATCAGAAATATCTTGAAGAAATGAATGGTGAAGCAGTAGAATATGTAAGAGGAATTCCGGTTACAAAGGCATTTCAGCAAAGTGTTTATTCATTTAAAAATTTTATCAATGCTATTAAGAAATATGGAAAATTTTCAGCCGAATACTCACTTTCAACTCAGCTTCCAATGACAGCTTTTACTGTATCAATCAATGGATTTTTTGCATTATTAATTCCTGCGGGGATATTGCTTGCAGGTTCACTTGTAGATGTAAAATTCTTTGCAAACTTTATGTTTTATATTATTTTCACTCCAATTTGTGCGGTGATGATGAATAAAATAATGACAGTTTCCCAAGATTGGATGTTGGCAAGTTATGCTTTAGATGGTATCGAAGCCATTCTAAATGAAAAACCATTAGTTGAAACAAGCAATCCTCAAAAACCTAAAAATCATTCAATAGAGTTTGAAGGTGTTTACTTTGATTATGAAGCGACTGAGAGTGATGAACATATTTTAAATAATGTCAATTTGAAAATTAATGAAAATGACTCTGTTGCATTAGTTGGCCCATCAGGAGGCGGTAAAACCACAATTGCATCATTAATTCCAAGATTTTGGGATGTTAATCAAGGCTCAATTAAAGTGGGGGATGTTGATGTTAGAGACATCTCAACAAAAGAATTAATGAAAAATATTTCATTTGTATTCCAGAATACAACTTTATTCAAAGATTCAATTTATAATAATGTTGCAATTGGTCGAAAAGGAGCATCAAGAGAAGATGTTAAAAAAGCATTGAGTTTAGCCCAATGTGATGATATTATTGATGAGCTTCCAGATGGGATAGATACAGTAATTGGAAGTGAAGGAACATATCTTTCTGGAGGCCAGCAGCAAAGAATCGCACTTGCAAGAGCAATTCTTAAGGATGCTCCAATCATTATTTTAGATGAAGCAACTGCACTGGCTGATCCAGAAAATGAATATATGATTCAAAAAGCTATTTCACAAATCACTAAAGACAAAACCGTAATTATGATTGCACATAGGCTGTCCACAGTTAAAAATGTGGATAAAATCTTTGTGGTTGAAAATGGAAGAATTGTTGAAGAGGGCAATCATGATAGTCTGGTTGATGGTGAAGGCCTGTACTCTAGAATGTGGGATGAATTTAACCGTTCTATTCAATGGAAAGTTAAAAGTGAGGGGATATAATGTTATCTGAGTTTTTTTCTAAACGATTCGGACTTACAAAAGCAGGTTCCGATAATTTGATTAAAGGAATCATTTATACTGCGCTTGTGGACATATCATTAATGTTTCCTGTCGGATTATATGCTCTGCTTATCTACATGTGGGTAGAGCCGTTGACAGGTGGTGAAATAATCGATCCGAATCTTGGAATGTTTATCGTGTTGATATTGATTGTTTTAGGAATTATTTTTGCATTCGCATGGAAACAATATCATTTCGTATTCAATACAACATATGTTGAAAGTGAAAACAGAAGAATTAATCTTGGTGAGAATTTACGAAAACTACCTTTATCCTTTTTTGAAAACAGGGACTTGGCTGACTTAACTGCAACAATTATGAATGACTGCACTGATTTGGAGCATGTATTCTCACATGCAGTTCCACAATTGTTAGGTTCAATTGTTTCTTTATGTATTGTTTCAATTGGAATGTTTATATTTGAATGGAGATTAGCTATTGCACTTTTATGGGTGGCTCCTGTTGCATTTATAATATTATTTATTTCCAAAAGACTTATTTATACGGGTGGAGATATTGTAATGGCTGATTTACTTAATTGTGGGGATGCTATGCAAGAATGTATTGAATCAATTAGGGATTTGAAATCTTACAATTATGAAGATGAGTATTTTGGAAAAATCAGCAGTTTAACTTCAACAATTGAAAAATCAAGGATTAAAGCAGAGTTAATGTCAGCAGCAGGGGTTATAATAGGAAAAGTTGTATTAAACTTAGGAATCGTTTCTGTTATTCTTTTAGGTTCATATTTGATAGTAAATTCACAAATATCAATTTTTACCCTTTTGATATTCTTGATAGCCTCTGCAACAGTTTATTCCCCTCTGGAAAACGGGCTAATGTTTTTGGCTGAAATATTCATGATGGATAATAAAATTACTAGGTCTAAAGAAATTGAAAGTCAGGTTGTTGAAGGTGGATTAGCTGATTACTCAATAGAAAGTTATGATGTTGAATTTGAAAATGTCAATTTCAATTACGATGATTTAAAAGATGTCTTGACCGACATTTCATTTACCGCAAAGCAGGGTGAAGTTACAGCTCTTGTCGGACCATCAGGTGGTGGTAAAAGTACTGTGTCTAAACTTGCTGCAAGATTTTGGGATCCAGTTTCAGGCACTGTATCTCTTGGGGGTCAAGATTTATCAAAATTGGATTCAGAAAAACTTTTAGAAAACTTTTCAATTGTTTTTCAAGATGTGATTTTATTTAATAATTCAATTTTAGAAAATATTCGTGTTGGAAGAAAAGATGCGACTGATGAAGAGGTGATTGAGGCTGCACGTCTTGCAGAATGCGAAGAATTTGTCTTAAAACTTCCAAATGGATATGATACCATAATAGGTGAAAATGGTGACCTTTTATCTGGTGGTCAAAGACAGAGAATCTCAATTGCAAGAGCCTTGCTTAAAAATGCAAATGTGATTTTATTGGATGAAGCAACCTCGTTTTTGGATGTTGAAAATGAATCTAAAATCCAAAAAGCACTCTCCGAGTTGATTAAAAATAAAACAGTCATCATTATCGCTCACAGAATGAGAACAATAGCCAATGCTGATAAAATTGTAGTTTTAGATGATGGTAAAATTGCAGAGCAAGGAAAACCTGAAGAACTAATGGTGAATAATGGATTGTTTAAAAAGATGGTTGATTTACAAAACTTAAGTGGAGAATGGCAAATATAAATTCTTCACGATTATTTTCATTAATATAATATAAAATAGGAGGTCATATTATGAGTGAAATGATAAATGTAAAAGATTTAATCACTGTAGGTATTTTTGCGGTGATTTTGACAGTTTTAATATTTCTTTTTGGAATGTTGGGATACATTCCTATATTGATGATTGGATTGCCAATCATTGCGGCATTGATTGCTGGAATTCCATATATGTTGTTTTTAACTAGAGTTGATAAATTTGGAATGGTAACATTATTGGGATTAATTTTGGGAATTGTAATGTTTTTAAGCGGTCACACTTGGATTCCAATTGTAGTTTACACTATTTGTGGATTAATCGCAGACATAGTTTTAAAAATGGGAAACTACACATCTATTAAAAATTCAATTGTTAGCTATGGTTTTTTCTCATTAGGTGTATTTGGTAATATGTTGCCATTTTACATTTTAAGAGATTATTTTGTCGAATCAATTCGTGCATCCATGGGAACTGATTATGTAAATGTAATTTTACCATTTTTAACAAATGAAATGTTAATTGTGTTAATAATAGTAACATTCATTGTAGGTTTAATAGGAGCATATATTGGAAAAATTGTTTTGAAAAAACATTTCAAAAAGGCAGGAATTGCTTAAGTGATATTATGGGATTAAAACTAAATTTTAATTTAGATCCAAGGACTAAAATTATAATTCTGGTTCTGATAAGTTTCATGGTTTTTAATGAAGTACCTTTATATATTAGTGGAATTTTAGTTTTAGTTCCATTTATTTGTTTATTCTTTTCAAATCGTATTAAACTTGCTTTAAGTTATATTTTAATATATATTTTTGCAAAATATATTCAGATTTATCTTCTTCCAACAGCAACAGGGATAATCGCGATATTTCTGATAATGTTTAGTTATACCGCCACTAGAATGTTACCCATTTTAATGATGGGATATTATACAATTCAAACAACAAAGGTAAGTGAATTTATAGCTTCAATGGAAAAAAGCAACATCCCAAAAGAGATTACTATTCCGCTTTCAGTTATTTTCAGATATATTCCATCAGTTTATGAGGAAATTAAATCAATAACTGATGCGATGAAAATGAGGGGTTTCGGTTTGAATGCTAAATCATTGAAAAATCCATTAAAATTAATAGAATTTTATATGATTCCGATTTTAGTCAATGCCATTAAAACGGCAGATGAGCTATCTGCAGCTTCCCTAACAAGAGGTTTAAGCAATCCTATAAGTAGAACTCATTTTGTAGAAGTTAAATTGAATAAAATAGATTATGTTTTATTAGTTATTTCATTTATGGGTTTAGGGATTTATGCATATTATTTTTTAGGAGGTGTTTTATTTGCTTAAAATTGAGGATATTTCATTTTCATATGATAACAATGAAACTAATTATAATTTAGCAGATATTAATCAAAATATTAAAGAAGGTGAAGTCATTCTACTTTGTGGAGAATCAGGTTGTGGAAAAACAACTTTAACACGTATTATTAATGGACTTATTCCTAACTTCTTTAATGGAACAAAACAAGGAAATGTGTATTTGAAGGATAATTTAATAAATGAAATTCCCATTTATGAAATATCAAAATATGTAGGTTCTGTTTTTCAAAATCCAAAAACCCAATTTTTCAATGTTGATACAACCGGGGAAATAGTTTTTGGATGTGAAAATCTTGCAATGGATGTTGATGAAATAAAAAGTAGATTGGATCATGTCGTAAAGGATTTTAAAATACAACCTCTTCTTGATAAAAATATTTTCAAATTATCTGGCGGTGAAAAGCAGAAAATTGCATGTGCATCAGTATCTGCAGTTTTTCCGGATTTATTCGTCTTAGATGAACCTTCTTCAAATTTGGATGCTCAATCTAGTTGGGATTTGGAAGATATTATTAAAAATTGGAAACAATCTGGAAAAACAGTAATTATTGCGGAACATAAACTGTTCTTCTTAAATAATGTTGTAGACCGAGTTTTATTTCTTGAAAATGGGCGAATTACTGAAAAATGGTCTATTGATGAGTTTAAATCTATAAATCATAGAGATTATGGTTTAAGACAAATAAATTTGGAAAATTTATATGTTAATCATGATGGGTATTATTCAAATAATCAAGATTTAATGGAACTTAGAAATTTTAATTTTAAATACGGTAAAAAGCAAGTATTAGATATTGATGGGGTTAAAATCCCAAAAAATGAGATTATTGCCATCATTGGAAAAAATGGGGCTGGAAAATCTACTTTTGCGAATTGTTTATGTGGTCTTAAAAGGTCTTGTAAAGGGGAGATTATTTGGGGTGATGTTCATTTAAAAAGAAAGGACTTGCTTAAAAAGACTTATATGGTGATGCAAGATGTTAATCACCAATTATTCACTGAAAGCGTACTTGATGAAGTATTGTTAAGTATGGGTGAGGAAAATATTAGTCGTGCTGAGGAAATATTAACAAACTTAAATTTAATTCATCTAAAAGAAGCACATCCTATGGCATTGTCTGGTGGTGAAAAGCAAAGAGTTGCTATTGCATCAGCCATTGCATCGGGTAAAGAAATTTTGATTTTTGATGAACCGACAAGCGGGCTTGATTTGAAGAATATGATGAAAGTTAGTGAGAATTTAATTTATCTTCAAAAATTAGGCATTACTTCATTTATTATCACACACGATTTTGAACTAATTATGGATGTGTGTTCCCATGTTCTACATATGGAAGATGGAAAAATTATTGATAATTATAAAATAAATGAAGATAAATTAAAAAATTTTTTCTTAAAAAATTGATTTAAGATTTAATCTTTAGTTATATCTGAGTAAATTAAACTGGTTGTTAATAGATTTCATTTCAACCATTAGATATTCATAATTAACTATTGTTTCTTCTTTCATGCCATTAAATTTATTAAAGCTAAAAATTTTATATAATTATAACTACATTTTTTTTAATAATCAAATATTATATTGGTGTATAAATGGAAAGAAGATTAAATGTTCCAATTAAAGATGAAAACTTAAAAGAACTTGAAGCAGGAGATGTGGTTTACCTAACTGGAAATATATTGACTGCTAGAGACCAGGCACATAAAAGACTTCTTGAACAAGGAGCTCCATTAGATATTCGGGGTGCAGTTTTGTTCCATGCTGGACCAATCATATCTCAAAATGAAGATGGCTATAAAATGGTTGCAATTGGGCCTACAACTTCAATGAGGATGAATCCATATCAAAGTAATGTTTTAGACATGGGACCAAAAATTGTTATTGGAAAAGGCGGCATGGATGATAATGTTCGTGAATCTTTGGTTAGAAATGAAGCTATTTATGTTGTAGCTACAGGAGGCTGTGCTGCATTATATGTTGATGCTGTTGAGGAAATTGAAAGTGTTGACTGGTTAGACTTAGGAATGCCTGAAGCAATGTGGAATTTAAAAGTAAAAGATTTTGGTCCACTTATTGTTGCAATGGACAGTCACGGAAATAGTCTATATGACTGATTTTAAAATCAAAAGCTAATGCTTATATATTATTTCATTATATAGTATATTTTAATTTATATGAAATTTTAATAATATTTTTGGAAGTGTAATTATGGCTGATATTAATGAAGCTGCAGAAAAAAAATTGAAATCTAGAATTAGGAAAATTAAAAAATGCAATAAAGATGATGCTGAAAGGGAAAAGTTTTTTAATCAATTAGGTACTTCTTTTACTATTTTCTTCCCAAACAGAAATCCTGATAAACTTACTGACGGTTTAAATTTATACACTGATCCTGAAGGTAAAGTTCTTTTTGCAGATTACTTTTATCAAATACCTGAAGAAGACCAGGATACTACTGTAGAAGTTTCTGTAAAAGACTTAAAAGCAGTTATCGAGTCACTTGAACAGTTTAAATTCCAATTAGATGAATGATTAAATGGTTATAAATAATTCTTTAGAAGAAGTTAAAAAAAGAGAAAATGCCCTTTCAATTATTAAAAATATAATTGAGACTAAAGGCAGGTCATCATTATTTGATTTAACTGGATTGTCTGGAGGATTTATCGCTTCTCCTTCTGAAATTAGTCTTTTAGAGACTTATGTCGGACCGGCTATTTTTGAAGATGAACTGCAAAAGGTTGGAAAAGAGCATATGGGTGGAGAAAAGATTCTTCCATTAAACAGAACTTCTTCAGGAATATTGGCTACAATTTTAACTCTTGTTAGTAAAAATTCAAATGTTGTACACTATCTTGCACAATTGCCAGCACATCCATCAATTCCAAGAAGCTGTAAATTGGTAGGTGCCAATTATTCGGAAACTGATAATTTTGAAGAGTTTTCAATACCTAAAAATACTTCTTTGGTCATTGTAACAGGTTCAACTATGGACCATAAGGTAATTGATGAAGAGGAATTCAGAAAAGTTATTGAAATGGCTCATGAAAAGAATATTCCTGTCATGGTTGATGATGCGTCTGGAGCAAGACTCAGAACTGTTGTCTTTAATCAGCCTAAAGCATGTGATTTGGGTGCTGATATTGCTATAACCAGCACTGATAAATTAATGCCAGGTCCAAGAGGAGGACTTATGGCTGGCAGGAAAGATTTAATCGATGAAATTAAAGTTAAAGTCCACCAATTTGGTCTTGAAGCTCAGCCGCCTGCTGTTCTTGCAATGTTGAATGGTATTAAAAATTTCGATGAAACAAATTTATTGAATAGCTTTTCTAGAAAAGATGAGTTATTTGAATTGTTAAATGCAAAATATGATAATTTTCAAACTACTCCTACAGGAGTCATGATTTCTCCTGAAGGTTTAGCAAATGAAATAACTGCTGAACATAATTTATCTGAAAATGATTTGGCATTTGTTTTTTCATTTATATTATTAAGAGATTATGGGATAATTACAATTCCTGCTGTTTCAATGCCTGGTGCATCTGCTACAATAAGATTTGATTTATCTACAAATGATGCATTTGGTTTGGATTTAAAAGATTTATGTAAAAAAATAGAATCTTCAATTAATAAACTACAAGAAGTAGTTATTAATGAAGATGAATGCAGGGAGATTGTATTTAGTTTTTGATAATACATTCTCCGGAAATTACTTTTTCTAAGGTTCCGTCAATTTTTTCAACAATTAGAGCTCCTTCTTTACCAATTCCTACGACATAAGCATCGTAGTATGTGTTGAAGGGTTCTCTAACTTCAACAATTTTTCCAATAGTATATGAACGTTTTCTCCATTCTTTTAGGATAGTTTCATATTCTTTATCTTGGAAAAGTTCAATAATTTTCTCAAGTTCTTCTAAGAATATGCTAATTAATAGATTTTCATCGCCATCTCTGTTAAGTTCTTCTTTAAGTGTTGTAGTGCCTGATTGTAATTCTTCAGGGAATTGAGATACATCTAAGTTGGCATCTATACCTACACCAACAATGATGTTTTCTATAGTATTAAATTTAGCAACGGCTTCTGTTAGGATTCCGCAAGCTTTTTTACCATTTATCATTATGTCGTTCGGCCATTTGATTTCAGGATTAGGAATGCCTACTCTTTCAAATGTTTTTGCTACTGCAACCCCAGTGGCTAATGTAATTAATGGCAATCTGGAATGGTCAACACTAGGGTTTAGGATAACTGATAACCAGATTCCACCTAATGGTGATTCCCAGGATTTGCCGGATCTTCCTCTTGCGTTTGTTTGTTTTTCGGAGATTACGACGGTTCCATTTTCGACATTATTCATTGATAAAAATTTAGCAACAGTATTTGTTGAACTGACTTCATTGTAAATGAATAGGTTTTTACCAATGAATTTGGTATTTAGATTTTTTGAAATTTCAGATGCCTTAATATATGTAGTTTCTTCTTTTCCAAGTTCTTTGACTACATTGGAAAAATCATCAATATTAATATTTTTAATTTCACTTATTGTTTCTTCAGAAAGTTTATTTTCTTTTTTTAATAAGTTAATAATTTCGTCTTTCATTAATTAATCTCCAATTTATTTTTGCATTTGCTGGCTTTTAATAGCATTTTGGTAAGATCCAACAGCAGCTGAAATTGCAGCTATCTTTTTACCCGGCATAAATGTGGATTTTAATTTATTCACATATTCTGCATCTTCTTCGATTACATTAATCATTTCCATATCTATACCTTTTTTGTGCTGGTCAATGAAGTGTGTATTCAAATCTCCAGATAGGAAGTTTGGATTTCTTAAAATAGCTTTATGGAATGGAATTGTAGTTTTTACACCTAAAATGACATATTCTCTTAATGCTCTTTTCATTCTATTAATTGCGTCATTCCTGCTTCTTCCATATGTGATTAGTTTGGAAATCATGGAATCATAAAATGTAGGAATAGTATAATTCATGTAAACTCCACTATCTAAACGCACACCAGGGCCTCCTGGAGACCGGTATCCTGTAATTTTTCCAGGATTTGGTGCAAAGTCATTTAAAGGATCTTCAGCATTAATACGGCATTCAATCGCATGGCCTGATACTTTAATGTCTTCTTGCTGGTAGCTTAATTCATCTCCTGCAGCAATTTTGATTTGTTCCTTAATTAAATCAGTGTTAGTTACAAGTTCTGTGATTGGATGTTCTACTTGTATACGTGTGTTCATTTCAAGGAAATAATAGTTGCCATTATCATACAGGAATTCAACAGTACCTGCACTGGTATATCCGATATACTCTGCAGCTTTAACAGCGCTTCCTCCCATTTCTTCCCTTAACTCTTCGGTCATAATAGGGGAAGGAGCTTCTTCAAGAAGTTTTTGATGTCTTCTTTGAATGGAACATTCCCTGTCTGCAACGTGAATTACATTTCCATGTTCATCTGCTAGCAGTTGGAATTCAATGTGACGTGGCTGTTCAAGATATTTTTCAATAAATACAGTAGAATCACCGAAGTTTGTTGCTGCCACGGATTGTGTAGATTCAATAGCACGTACAAGTTCTTCTTCCTCATAAACTGCACGCATACCAATTCCTCCACCTCCTGCGGATGCTTTAACTATTACAGGATATCCTATTGATTTAGCTATTTCTTTTGCTTCTTCAATATCACTAACACCTTCAGGTGTACCTTCAATTACTGGAACTCCTGCTTTTTTCATGAGAGCTTTTGAAGTAATTTTATCTCCCATCTGATTAATTACTTTTCCAGAAGGTCCAATAAGTTTAATTCCATTTTTTTCACATTCTTCTCCAAATTTTGGATTTTCTGCTAGAAATCCGTAACCTGGGTGTATGGCATCCGCTCCTGATTCAAGAGCAATACCTATGATTTTCTCTATATTCAAATATGATTGGGCCGGTGAAGGATTTCCTAACGGGTAATTTTCATCAGCATATTTTGTATATAGGGAAGTTTTATCTGCATCAGAATAAATAGCCACGCTTTCAATGTCAAGTTCACGACATGCTCGCATAACTCTTATTGCGATTTCTCCTCTATTTGCAATTAATACTTTTTCAAACATGTGAAACCTCATAAGTAATTTTTTTATAATATATTATATTATATATTAGATAATTATTAAATATATTGATAATATGATTAGAATTACTCGCAAAAAACATTTGGAAATGCAACTTCAGTCAATACCATCCCACCCAAAACCGAAGATTGGACTTGAACAGTATTCTACTCCTTCAGTTATAGCTGCCGATTTAATTTGGAATGCGGATTCTTTAGGTGATATTGAAAATAGGAATGTTTTAGATTTGGGTTGCGGAACTGGAATTTTTACTATTGGATCTGCATTAATGGGTGCAAATATGACATGTGGTGTGGATGTTGATGTCGATTCAATTAATTTGGCAATGGAGTATTGCGATAAATCAAATGTTGATAATGTAGAGTTTATATTAAGTGATATTAATGAATTTAATGAGTGCTTTGATGTAGATACTATAATTCAGAATCCTCCTTTCGGATCTCAAAGGAAAGCAAAAGGCGGTGAAGATTTAAATTTTGTCAAAAAGGCATGCAGTCTCAAACCGGATGTTTTATATTCTTTTCATATGGCTTCAACTGAAGAATTTTTAATTAATTTTTACGAAGAAAATAATTTAAAAATTACTCATATATTCAGATATAAGTTTCCAATTCCAAAGATTTATGATTTTCACACAAAAGAAAATCAAAATGTTGATGTAATTGTAATTAGAGCGTTAATTAATTTTTAATTTTTCTAAAAATCCTATTTTTTTTAGTTATTCCTATTGAAAAACAATACATTTATATACTCCTTGTCATATATTTAATATTAATATATTCTCTGAGTATAAAAAAGTTGGTAGCATAAAAAGAGCTACAGATATTATAATTGATATAATATTTTGTAAATGTGTAAGTCTATTTAGTGATAGCTATATAAATGTAGGGTAATCTTTATATACTTTAGTTTACATAATGTAAGGTAATGTATAAAGATGAGCTATCTATATTTATTCCAAATTCATTTCTTTCTGAGTCTAAAGATCTCAAAATTCGTACTTATAAAGTTGGAATTTTAGGAAGAGCTTTAGCTATTTTTCAAGCAGATAACGTGATTATTTACAATGATGATCATGATAAAAATGAAGATGGAGATCTTGATGGAGATTTTATTGCTGAAGTTCTGGATTATATGAATACTCCTCAATACTTGAGGAAAAAAGCGTTTCCTATAAAACCTGAATTGAAGCATGTTGGAATTCTTCCACCGCTTAGGACTCCTCATCACCCTGTTGATAATCAACCTGACGTCGGTGATTATAGGCAAGGTTTCACTGTTAAGAGAAATAAGAAAGGAACTTATGTTGATATAGGTATGGATAAACTTGCATTCTGTAAAGAGCAACTTACAGTTAAAAGAATTTTTGACTTTAAGATAACTAAAATTGCTAAGAAAGAAGTAATAGTCACACCTGATAAACCAGATGACGTTTACTGGGGATATAAAGTAATATCCTCTAATAAGAGTCTTAAAAATAGCTTAAAATTAATTAAACCTGATCTTGTTGTTGAAACTACAAGATATGGAGATTATATTGATTCTATTTTTGATGAATTAAAACATAAAGTAGATGAATGTAAAAGTATTGCTATT
>NZ_JAFRJO010000061.1 GCF_017432245.1 Methanobrevibacter sp. | reverse complement strand
GTTGGAGCATTTGCATAAAGGAATTCCTGAGCGGTTCCATCAAAGTCAGATTCAATGTATTGTGGCTTGTAGGCAATATCCACTTTTTCCAAGATATCTCCTTCGGTTGCCTTTTCAACTCCCGCCAATATCTTAGCGAAGGTGGTCTTACCGATACCATTTGAACCGAATGCAGTGACAATCTCGTCATGGTAGATTTTACCTGCTTCTGCTTCAAGTGTGAATCCATCGTATTCCTTCTTAAGGTCGCTATATTCACTCAACACTTCACCATCATCTTCAGGTGTTGGCGGACGGATGCTGAATTCGATAGGTTGCTTTCTGATTCTTACATTTTCCTCTTGCAAGAATCCATTGATGTATGCATTGATTCCTACTCTTACACCTTTATTTCCACTTACTACTCCATATCCTCCAGGTTCACCGTATAGAAGATGCACATTGTCACTCATAGCATCCAAGGTAGCTAAGTCGTGCTCAATCACAAGTACGGATTTTCCTGCTTCAGCAAGGGAACGAATTACCTTTACAGCATTCAATCTTTGACGTACATCCAACCAGGAGGTCGGTTCGTCGAAGTAGTAGAAATCACCTTCACGAAGAACTGTCGCAGCAATTGCCACTCTTTGAAGCTCCCCACCACTTAAGTTTTGCATGTCCCTTTCAAGCACATTCTTAAGGTCTAAATCATCGACAATTTCATCCAGTTTGTTTCTCTCATCCACATTGGTAAGCAAGGTCTTCACATTTCCTTTCACTACTTTTGAAAGCTGGTCCACCATTTGTGGCTTGTGAATTGTCTTGATTTCACCAGCTTGAAGCAATTTGAAGTAGTTTTGCAATGCTGATCCTTTGTAATACTCAATTACATTTTCCCAAGTCGCTTCCTCATCATAGTTTCCAAGGTTAGGAATAAGCTCTCCAGACAATATTCTCATGATTGTTGACTTACCTATACCGTTTTGACCAAGCAAACCAAGAACGGTTCCATCCTTAAGGGTTGGCAAACCGAATAGTTCAAATGCGTTTTGGCCGTAACGGTGAATAGGTTCATCAAGAGCTTCAGGTAAATTGATAACACTGACTGCACCAAATGGACATCTGTTGGTACAGATACCGCATCCGGAACATAATTCTTCTGAAATAAGAGGCTTTTTACTCTTTTCATCAATTACAATTGTATCTTCTTCCATACGTACGCCAGGACAATAGTGCATACATACATAGTTACATTTTTTAGGTTGGCACTTGTCCTTGTCTAAAATAGAAATTCTACTCATTTTATCTCCGTTTCCTTTAAAATAATAATATAATAAGTTTGATTAATTAATTTATAATAAATATAATATGTTTTTAATAGTTTATAATAATTTTGTGTAATGCTGTTAAATCACATTTGTTAAATATTTATTAGTTGTTTTTTTGGTTAAATTTAAATAATTTTGAGTTTAATATAAAAATAATATATAGAAAAATAGGAAAATGCTTTTATTAATTAATTTTATTGGGATTTAAATGAAACAAGTAATGATTGTAAGAACTGACATCAAAATGGGAAAAGGAAAAATAGCTGCACAATGTTGCCATGCTGCTATAGGTGCTTATAAACAGGCCGACAAGGCAAAAATCAGAAAATGGGAAAATGAGGCATATGCAAAAGTGGTTTTAAAGGCACCTTCATTGCAGGATCTTTATAATTTAAGGGAACTTGCTAGAGCAAATGGGGTGGCATATTATTTGGTGACTGATGCAGGAAGAACCCAATTGCCTAAATCTACAGTGACTGTTTTAGGATTAGGTCCTGATGAAGATGATGTTTTAGATAAGATAACTGGTGATTTGAAGTTATTATAATCTTATCTTTAACTTTTACTTATTTTATTTTTTAAACTTTTTAAAACTTTTTTAAATTATTTTAATTATTTTAATCATTTTAATTATTCTAATCAATTTCTATAACCTTTTTTTCTTTTTTAATCTTATACTCTTGATAAATCTTACCGATTCCAATGAATTCGATGGTGAATATCAAAAGCCCAATGATTAAATCAAGTATCTCACTGAAGAATCCAAATAAGTCAATTCCAAATTGGAGGTAAGCCAAAATTGCAATTGAAAGCAAAATTTTTGTATAATCTGCAGTATAATGTCTCCATCCTATTGTATCTATGCAACGTTTAATGGAAAGTATGTTGAATGCACCAAGCAATCTTCCACCATCTGCAAGCCTTGCAAGTGAAATTTCCATAAAGAATGCAACTATATATGTTACCATAATACTTACAATAATAAATTCAATTGTGCTTACAGGATTATGCCAGTAATATAATTTCAATGTTTCAATCAAATGGGATAGTGCAAATCTTAAGTGAAATTCCGGCAAATAGAATCTGGTTGAAAGGTCATATAAAAGAAATCCTTCGATAAGTGAATAGATAGTTATCATAATGGATGCTTTTATACCAAAAACAGTGCATTGCTTAAGCTTTATTATAGGCAATTTTTCCCCATTTCTTATGGTGTCTTTTGTAATTGCCAACCCATATCCATACATAAAAAGAGTAACTAAAAATGCCATTGGATAAAATATGAGCTTATATTTGATTGTATGTGCATCGGCATAGCTGTTCAAAAAATTTATAGATCCGATTAATATCAGAATTATTAAAAAGCCTATGGGATTTGCTCTGCAATAATCAACTGTGTATTTCAATCGTTTTAATGGCATTTTATCTCCGAGACACATTAAACATTTTTCAATAATTTCTTCCAATATGAATTTGCTTTCAATCCTATTTATGTTTTTTTTATATTTACTATATTGACTTATATATTTCATTTGACATAAATATTATTAATTTTTTTTTATTTTTTATTTGTAGGAGATATGCCATGTCAAAATCATTTATTGCAAAAATTGAAGAGAAAATCTTGATGATGTCAAAATCAGATTTTATGGACTCACAAGAGAAAATAAATGATTTATTAAAAGAAAGGTTAAATGCTGATGAAAAGTCTCCTAAAAGTATCTTTAAGAGCATAAACTTTAATGGAACTCAAGTATTCACTTTTGGAGATAAAAATGCTAAAAGAGTGATTGTTTTTATACATGGAGGCGCTTTTATAAATGAGATCAACTATCAGCACCACTTATTCTGTTTAGCCATTTCTAAAAAATTGGATGCTTATGTGCTTGCTCCAGTTTATCCATTGGCTCCAAAGTATACATGTGATGAAACCTTCAACTTAATGGATGACTTATATGAATCCATTATCTCTAAATTATCAAAAGACCAAACCATTTCCTTAATGGGAGATTCTGCAGGTGGAGGGTTTGTATTATCATTCTGCCAACATTTAAAGGAAACTAATTTTCCTCAGCCAAATAATATAGTCGTATACTCTCCATGGGTTGACATTACACTTGGCAATCCTCCTTATGATAATGATTCAGATTCCATTCTTGGGGAAATTGGACTTAGGGAAATAGGAAAATCATGGGCAGGAGAATTGGATACTAATGACTATAGAGTAAGCCCTCTCTTTGGAGACAATTCAGATTTGCCAAGAACACTCATTTTTGCAGGAGATAATGAAATATTTTATAAGGACATTTTAAAGTATTATGAAAATCTAAAAGAGGATGGTGTGGATGCGCGTTTGGTTGTAGGCGAGGGTATGTTCCATATTTATCCATTGTTCCCATCTCCAGAGGCATGGAATGCTTTTAAGGAACTTAAAAAAGAGTTTGAATAATTTTCTATTTTTAAAATATTTTTTAAAATAAGTTACTGAGATAATAAATAGATTTTTAAAATAATTTTTAATAATTTATGAGATAATAAATTGTCTTATTATCTCATATATAAAATAAATTTACCGAATTGCGGGATTCTATAAACAATAGCAGCTCCAAGGTAACTGAATATTATTAATAAAATCCAAAGTATTATAGCTTTAACCGGTTCTGTAAATGGTAAGAAAACAACCAGTGGAAGCAGAGGGATTCTAAATAGGTTGTGTATTAAGAATACTGCAAAGGAATATTTAGATAGGAATTGGACTCCTCTGAATCCTCTTACTTTTTCTCTTCTGGAACATAATTCGAACAATGCAATGGATCCAGTTAAGATAAATGGGAATTCATACCATAATAAGAAATTATATCCTCTAATATATGTGTAGTATTGGAAGAGGACAGTTATTAAAAATGAAACTATTGCGAGTAATCTAAAGCTATTGGAAGAATACTTTTTAAATTGTCCTTTTTTAACTAGCCATCCTAAGATAATGTAAATACCATAGATACCACCACTAAAACCAAGACAGAATTGTATATTTATATTTCTAATTCCTTCCATATCAAGCAATAATGAAATGAATGGCAAGAGGAATGCTAAAAGTGAAAATACTATTGCTGCTTGATTGATAGTTTCCGGTTTAAAATGCTCTAAAGCTGTTGCTACGAATGGTAGTGAAAGATACATTCCAATAATCATTGGCATATACCACATATGGCTAAAGAATAAGTTTCCCGCTTCTATTGTATTGACATTTGTGCTGAAAAGAGATACGTATAGGATGGTAACTGCATATATTGCAGACCAGATGATGGTTACTATAATCAAACCTTTACAATTGTTCTTCCAGAATTTACGAACTCTTTCATCATTATAAGACCTGTCAAGCAACAAATATCCTGTTATCATCAAAAAGAATGGGACTCCTATCCGTCCAATAAAGAGGGATGCAAATTGAAATACTCTTGAAAACAATGTATAGTTCATAATTGCATCAGATGATATGATATATATTCCATCAGTTGCATGAATGTACAAAACAGTTAAAATAGCTATTGCCCTTACAAGATCAATCCATTCTATTCTATTTTGACTCATCAATCATTCTCCAAAATTTATATGTTTATTTTTATATCGATGACTATATATAATTTATTTTTTTAAAATTGAAATTTTTAATTTGAAAAAAGATAATTAAAAAACATAATTATATATAATGTAAAAAATAAATAATTAATAAATGCTATTTTTATAAGTATTTTATTTTTAAAAATTCCGTTTTTTGAAAATTTCATTTTTTCAATATTATTTTTAGAAATATCATATTTTTATAAGAATTAAATTTTTCAAATATTAATCATTCAGTTGTGATAGTATTATTGAATGGGTTATTAAGATTGGTGGAAGTTTATTCCCAAGGAAAGCTATTGAACTTGCAAATGCATTGGAAGGTGAAAACTGCCTGTTTGTTATAGGCGGTGGAGAGTTTGCCAATCTGATTAGAAAATACGATAAGGAGATTGGATTCTCCCAAGATGTAACCCATGAAACAGCTATTGATGCAATGGACATCTTGGCTAAATTGCTGAATGATAAATTAGCATTTACAGAAATCAGCTATACTATAGAAGAAGCAAATAGTATTTCTGGCTTGAATAAGATACCGATTATGATTTGTTCCGATATCCTTAAGGAAAATGAGCCATTTGCACATTCATGGGATGTGACAAGTGATTCAATTGCAGCATACATTGCAAGCCTTTTGGATGCAAAGCTTTTAATAGCAACAAATGTAAATGGTATATATACAAAAGATCCATCCTTAAGTGGAGCTGAATTGATCAAAGAAATTGATGTAAATAAACTACTGACTTTTGATGAATCATCAATTGACTTGATGTTGCCTACTTTATTGATTGAGTATGGATTGGATTGTTATGTTGTAAATGGAGAGTATCCTGAGAGACTATTGTCTATAATGAATGATGAGAATAGTGAGGATTCCTTTGAATACACATTTATACATAATGAATAAGCATCTTTTTTATTAATTCATAGGTGAACTTAAGATGAATTTAAGTTCAATGGCTTGGAGCAGTTGCTTAGATTAGTTGCTTTAATCAGCCCACTTAGATTCTGATTAATCATTAAGTTTATAAATTAATAAATTAAAATATTTATAATATATTCGGTGATAATATGGAAAAAGTAAACTGTCAATCTTGTAAACAAGAAATACCATTAATTGAACCTTATGTTCAATTCAACTGTCCAGAATGTGGTAAACCTATCGCAAGATGTGAAAGTTGCCGTACTTTCGGTCACTCTTACAAATGCGAATGTGGATTTGAAGGACCATAAGTTTAATTTGGTATAAAAGATCAAATTGTATTCAGATTAATTAAATTAATTTGTATTAATTAATTATCCAGAATTATTGGAGGAATGATTATGGGAGAAGTTGTTAACACTTTAAAAGTAATGCCTGAAAGCCCAGAAGTAGATTTAGAAGCATTAAAAGCAGCAATCACTGATGCAATGCCTGCAGATGCAGAATTACACGAAATTACTGAAGAACCTATTGCATTCGGTTTAGT
>NZ_JAFRJO010000060.1 GCF_017432245.1 Methanobrevibacter sp. | reverse complement strand
TGATATTAGCTCTATTATGAAAGGTTCCGGTATGGCAATGATTGGTATGGGAGAATCTGAATCTGGCGACAGAGCTATTGAATCTGTACATGAAGCATTAAGCAGCCCATTATTAGACATTGACATTTCCAATGCTAAAGGCGCTTTAATTAACATTTCAGGTAGTTCTGACTTAACCTTGAATGAAGCTGAAAAGATTGTGCAAATTGTTGGTGACAGATTAGATCCAGAAGCAAACATCATTTGGGGAGCTCAAATCGATGAAGAATTGCAAAACATGATAAGAACTACCATTGTTGTTTCTGGTGTAAAATCTCAATATACCATTGAACCTAAAAATGATGAATTCGAAGAAATTGAATTCGATGAAGATTTTGAAGGAACTGCATTAGGAAAAAATGATGATGCTCCTGCAGATCCTTTAGATGAGTTCTTAGATGGTATATTCTAATAAAGTTTTAGATTTTAGTGTTTTGGGGAATTCTCAAAACATGACTTTTTTATTTTTATCGCTCTTATAGTGATAATTCCTTTCTTTTTTTTATTTTTTCTTATATTTTTGCAATGCTATTTTTTAAATTTTTATCCTGATTTATTAATAATATCATGCAAAACTTTATTAATGTAATTAAATAAAACATATTATATTATTATAAATTAAGATTAAATTAAGATTAAATTAAGATTAGATTAAAATTAGATTAATCTTATTTTTTAAAAATTATTATTGATAACTTTTAACATGTAGGGATTTTCAATGAATTTTAAGGAAACTACTAGTGATTTTATTAAACAAAGTAAAAGAGTATTAAAAGTAGCTAGAAAACCAGATCGTGAAGAATATTTTAATTTTTCCAAAGTTACTGCAATAGGTATTGCGATTATCGGAGTAATTGGTTTTGTAATAGTCTTATTAGGCCAATTAATTGGCTTATAATTTAGATTTTTAATTTTTTTAATTTTTTAGCTATTTTTTAATAATTTTTTTAATAACTGATTTTTAGTTATTCACTCTTCATTTTTGTTATTTTTTTCATTTAAAAGTAGGAAAATTTGAAACATTTATATATAATAAATAACATATATATTCTTATTATATGAATCTAATTTTATTTATTTTACTTTAAAATTCATATTTTCTTAAATTTAAATTGTAGATTTTAGTCTATAAATTATTTAATTTTGTTGATTTCTTCAAAATTCAAATAATTGCTGCTGTTTTGTAATTTTACAAAAAATAGATTAAAATTGAAGGAAAGTGCTTCTATATGGATATTTAAATTAAAGGAAATAATAAAATTTTATTTTATATAAATCAATTTAATCTATAAATTTATTAATAAATTATAAAAAATTATAATATTAATTATATAGGTGAATTTAAATGGAAGATCATAAAAATTCCATATTTGCTCTTAAAACATCAGCAGGTCAAGAAAGAAATGTTGCAAGACTTTTAGCGATGAAAGCGGACAAACCTGGAGTATCTATTAAATCAATTGTTGTTCCGGAATCATTAAAAGGTTATATTATAGTCGAATCTGCAACTAACCTTGATATGAAGAACCCTGATATGAAAGTTCGTCATTTAAGAGGTATTGTAGGTGCAAAAAGAGATGGAACTATAGATGCAAACAGTCAAATAACCTTAGAAGAAGTTAAGAAATTCTTAAAACCTCAACCAATTATTTCATCTATACAAAAAGGAAGTATTGTTGAACTTGTTTCAGGTCCTTTCAAAGGTGAAAAATCTAAAGTTGTCCGTTTAGATGAATCTCGTGAAGAAGTAGTTCTCGAGTTAATTGAAGCAGCAGTTCCTATTCCTGTTACTGTTAAAGCTGATCAAATTAGAATTATTAAAAAGGAGGCTGACTAATGGCTAAAGATACAGTTGAAGTTCTTCTCGAAGGTGGAACAGCTACTCCTGGACCACCATTAGGTCCTGCTATCGGACCTTTCGGTGTTAATATGATGCAAGTAGTTGAAGAGATCAATAAGAAAAGTGCTGATTTCGCTGGTATGAAAGTGCCTGTAATCATTACTATTGACAGCAGCACTAAAGAATTTGAAATTGAGATTGGTACTCCTCCAACAACTGCACTTATTATGGATGAACTTAGCATTGAAAAAGGTGCTCATGAACCTGGTGCTGAAGTTGCAGCAGATTTATCTGTAGAGCAAGCTTTCAAAATTGCAAGAATGAAATTCGATTCATTACTCGCAAATGATTACAAAGCAGCAACCAAAGAAATTATGGGTACTTGTGTAAGTATGGGTATTACCGTAGACGGTAAAGATCCAAGAGATGCTCAAAAAGCAGTTGATGCTGGAGAGTACGATGACATTTTAGTAGAATAGATTTGTTATTCTATAAATGCTTACTAAAATGCTTAAAATTCAATTAAAATTTAATTCAAAATATTATACTTAATATATTATTTATTTAAGTGATTAATTTGCATGATTGAATTTAATTATAAATTAGATTATTAAAATTTATGTTTATAACTTTCTTAATCTATCTTCTTAATTTAATATCAACAGCTAATTATGATAAATAGATAATATTTATTCACTTAAATGTAAATGATATTAAAATTGTATTGTCTTACTTGTTCTAGGATAATATGGTTTTAATTGATATATTAAAAGGAATCTAAAGATTTTATAAATGCTTTTTAAAGATTTTATTTAATTTGAAGATTTCTCGTAAAAATTCCAAATGAACAAAGTTCATGGAGGATATATATGACACAAGAGATTATTGATGCGGTGAAGGAGGCAAAAGAACAAGCTAAGCCGAGAAACTTCACTCAATCCATTGATGTTATCATTAACCTCAAGGATTTAGATGTCAGAAAACCAGAAAACAGATTTAGCGAAGAAGTAGCTCTTCCTAATGGCCGTGGCAAAGAGATCAAAATCGGAGTCATTGCTGATGGGGAATTAGCTCTTGCTGCTAAAAATGCTGGTGTAGATGTCGTGATTTCCAAAGAAGATTTACAAGAATTTGGTAAAGACATTAAGGCTGCTAAAAAAGTAGTTAATTCTGTCGATTCATTTATCGCACAAGCTGATATGATGCCACTTGTAGGTAGATTCTTAGGTCGTATTTTAGGACCTCGTAACAAAATGCCTAAACCGGTACCAGCTAGTGCAAGAATTGAACCATTGCTTGAAAGAACTCAAGCTACCATTAAAGTAGGTGTAAAACAACAACCTTCTATTCAAATCTTAGTTGGAACTCAAGATATGGATGACGAGAAGTTAGCTGAAAATATTGAAGCTGTTCTTGCAGTATTAGACCGCAATTTAGAAAAAGGAAGAAACCAAATAAAATCCATGTATATTAAAGCGACAATGGGTTCAGTAGTGAGGGTGATTTAAGATGGCTCACGTTGCTGAATGGAAAAAAGAAGAAGTTAATGAACTTAAAGGTTTAATCGAATCTGCAGAAGTTGTAGGTATTGTTAACTTATTAAACATTCCTGCTAGACAATTACAAGAAATGAGAAAAACTCTTGCAGGAAAAGCAACTATCAGATTATCTAAAATTAACCTTATGAAATTAGCTTTAGAAGATTGTGATGCTGAGAAAGCTAACATTACTGGGCTTTCTGATTTTATGGAAGGTCAACCTGCACTTGTATGTACTGACATGAATCCTTTCAGATTGTACAAAATATTAGAAGACAGTAAAACATCTGCTCCTGCAAAAGCTGGCGCAACTGCTCCTGCTGATATTGTTGTACCTGCTGGAGATACTGGATTCCCACCAGGTCCGTTCCTTGGTGACTTACAACAAATAGGTGTACCTGCTAAAATCGACAAAGGAAAAATTGTAGTTTCTAAAGATACTGTTGTAGTAGAAGCTGGAGAAGAAGTTTCTAAACAAGTAGCAGCTGCTTTAACCAGAATGGATATCAAACCTATGGAAGTAGGTATGGATCTTAAAGCTGTATATGAAGAAGGCTCTATCTTTAAAGCAGACGTATTAGCTATTGATGAAGAAGAAACTATTGCAGATATTCAAACTGCATTCACTAAAGCATTTAACTTATCTGTATTTAGTGCTTTCCCAACTAG
>NZ_JAFRJO010000059.1 GCF_017432245.1 Methanobrevibacter sp. | reverse complement strand
ATATTTGGAATATTTGAAATATTTGAAAACAATGATAAAAAAATAATAAAAAAAGTAATTATAAAAATAATTATAAAAATAATTAAAAAGAAATTTTTCAAGATACTCTTCTCATTCCAAAGAAATTAATGGCCTGAATAAGATCAATGAATGAACCGAGCTCATGTTCAATTACTTCCTCTTCACTCATACCACTGCTTAATTCACCATCAACACTTAAAGTGTCAGGGCCATAACCTACAAGACGGCTTTTGCCATCTTGACTTAATATTCTTTCTGCATCCAATTGATGGATAAATGCTCTTCCTGGAAGAATGACTGCATCCTTTATGTCATCTAAATCCAAAACCTCAAGGTCTTGTTTTGTCATCAAACATGCTATGTCCTTCTTGGTGGCCACAACATTCACATTGTCTGGAGCTATCTTATCAAATATTTTCTTCAAGAATGGAGCTGCGATTTTAGAGGTTAAAAGTGTAGCTTCACCAGTAACTTGAGGCAATATTCCTAAAAATTCTTCATACTCATCCTTTGCTAAAATGAATGGGGCTCCAATAGTTGGATCTGATAAAGGAGTTCCAGTAACTCTAAGATTATATTCTGAATTGATTTGCTTTACAAGCTCTTCAAATTCAAGAGGCTCATGAGGAACTATTCCTTCAACAACAGGCTCATTTCCTAAAATCAAACCTTGGTCATAACTGTTTGCAAAACGCATCATCATCAATGCCTTTGCTCCCCACTCCTCCAATTTCTCACAAGTGTTTTGAAGCACAGCACCATCATTAACACCTGGAATGATAACTGCTGCTGCATGCAAGTCAGCACCTTCAGCAAAAAGCTGAGCCGCTTTAAGAGATTCTTCTGGACTTGGATCCAACATCCATTCCTTTCTGAGTTTTGGGTCTGCTGCAAAAATAGTGTATGTTACCTCATCCACTCCTTGATTTAGAAATTGGGTAGCTATATCACCATCATCAATCCCCTTTCCACTTGTATAACCTAAGTGAATAGGCAATTGCCATTGGTATAAACCAGCTATCAGCTCTTCAAGGTGAGGATAGCAACTGACGTCTCCACCACCACTGATATTGACTTTAAGATTAGCATCTCTTACAGGATTCATCATCAATGCCATTTGAACTTCACTAAGTACGGAAAATGGCTGTTGAAATGGTTTTCCTGCTTCTTGAACTCCTTCCAAACATCTTGGACATCCCACTTTATTAGGTGGGCAATGTTGGCATCCGAGAGCTTCTGTTAAAGGCTTCACTTTTCTAAAGTAGCAAAACTTACAAAAGCCTCTGCAATCTTTTCCAGGAGTTCCACCAAGGTCTGCTATAACTTGCATAATCTTTCCTTCCACTAATCCAAATCAATATACCGCATTATAAAATAAAAAGTCTTTTAAATCTTTAAGGAATTAAGAATTCATTAGATTCTAAAAAAGTATACTATAAAATTATATTAAAAAACTAATATTAATACTTTGTTTATAGTGAGTTTAAAATAAAATAAAATAAAGTTTAAAAAAATAAAGTTTAAGAAAATAATAATTTTAGAAATAGAATGAATAAAATTTGAAAATCAAAAAAGATCCAAATTGAGGAGTATAATTAAATGAATTTAAATGAAATGAATTTAAATGAAATTAGTGAAATGAAATTAGTTTAAATGAAGGAGAAATTAATTTTTATTATCCTTCACTTGATTTTTTCAATTCATCAAGCTCTTCTTGAAGTTCATTAAGTTTTTTAGATAGTTCAGAAATCTTTTCTGCATTAGAAATTATAATTTCATTATTGACAGATATGTTTTCCCTATTGATAGATATGTTCTCTCTATTGATAGATATGCCCTCTCTATTGAGAGCTATATCCTCTTTATTTTTATTGATCTGTTCAATATTCTCCCTAATCATGATTTCTTCCTTTTTCTCATCAAGGAATATTGTGAATAATAGTATTCCAAGCACTGAAGCAAATGTCATCGGTGCATAAAGGGCATTTGCAATCATGACCCCTTGTTTAGGTGTTAATAATATAATCATGAACATATCAAATCCACTGTATAAAAACATCAATAATGCTGCCTTAAATGGCTTTAAGAATTTGCCTCCCATCCATTTATTTATTAAACTTCCAAGAAAACCGGTTATTATTGTTACCACAGAACATGCTAATGCTGTTGGTCCACCAAGTGAAAACCTCCAAACACCTGCTATGATTCCAACAGGAATTCCAATAACAGGACCCCCAGCCAATGCGGCAATCATTACAATCAAACCCCTTGCATTTGCAGGAACGCCAAAGACATCTATTGTAAAGTAAGATGCTAAGATTCCAAGAATGGCAAAGATTATTATTAGCCATATTTGAGTTTTACGTGATGTCTTTTTTTCAATAAGGGATTGGAAACTTTTGGATTTGGTGGCAATGAATAATAAGACCAGCAATACAGCTAACATCCTAAACATTTCTAAAAATGGGGCCCATAATGATTCCCCATTTGTAGATTTGTTAAAATAAGAAATGGTTATGCTTAATATACCAATAATGATTAAATAAGCAATTTCGTAAATAGATCCATCTGTGCTTTCCTTAAGTTTAGGCAGTCTTGTTGAAATAAAACCTAAAATAATAATAGCTGCAATTATTGTACCCAATTCATGAAATGCATTAAAATCTAGTTCTTTAAAAACAGTAATGTAAGCAAATAAATTAATGAAGAGAAGAATATTAAATACAAATAAAATAGAAAATAATATTATTAATTTCTTTTCTCCAGTTAACTTATACTTAAATTTTCCAAGCATATTTTTCCCTTAATGATTTTCACTTTACAAATTATTTTGTTTAGTATGTTAAGTATATCATTCATCATATTAATAATTATTCAAAGTCAGTTATAATCAGAATTTCAAAAAAATTAAAATAAATTAAAAAACTAAAAACTTAAAAAATAAAAAAGAATGAAGAAGAATGAAAAAGAATAAAAAAATAGAAAATATATTAATCCACTAAGGAACTTTCAGTTAAAAGCTCTACGAGGATGTAATCATAGAAATGAGACTTTTTAATTTCAGCAATGTCCTTTAGTTTTTGGTCTCCGATAATCACATTTTCAATCTCTTCATGATATTTGTCATAATCCAATTTCACTCTAAGACCACAGAGCTGGCTTGTTACAGGAGTTGGGGAAATAACTTCCTTAATAGCTGGAACTTGAGTTTCAATCTCGCTCTTGACTAAAATTGAAGGTGCAATTGGAGGATCTAGAGCAAGCTCTTTTTTACGTTTTTCCAAAAGGTCTTCAACTGTTTCAACTAATTTCTTCAAAGCTCTTATGTTTTCCCCTCTTTTTAATCTACGAGGGATTCTGCCTAATCCTGAAACATAAGCGTCTACACCTGGCAATTCTTCCAAGTCAATTTCAGGTGCACCGGTGACAATCACTGGAATATCAATGTCATTGTAAAGGTAAGCCTTATCGATAATGCATTGCTTGAAGCTTCCTAATGCGAAAATAGCTATGTCATGCTCCTCAATCAAATCCTTTTCAGTTTCACTGATTCCTGCAGTTCCTTTACCATGACCACGAGCCAAACCGACCATATTGTCTTTAGCACCATAACGTCTAAGGTATTCTGAAATGTCACATGCAGCATGAGGAAGGTGATGTCTTGCAAGGGTTGGGGAAACAATAGCTATTTCAGAACCAGCCATAGGTGCAACAGATAGTTCACCTAAAAGCTCTTTAGCCTTTTGCTTAACAATATCCACATCATCAATAGGAACTGCCATATTCAATACAAGTTCCATTTGCAATATGTTGGATTGAAGAACAAAACCTCCTAAATCCTCAATTAACTCTTTCAATTCTTCGCTTTTGTGAATTCCACCAGTGAATGTTAAGGTTTCATACATAATTCATCACCTTATAAAAATCATAATTTATTATAAAATCAATCTTATTCAATACAATATCTTATTTTAATATATTTTTTAAGTTTATTATATAATTTATTATTTTTACTCTTGAAATGAATGAAAAAATAATATTTTAAAAAAAGATTTTAAAAATCAAAATTAATTTGATTAAGAAATAATGAAAATTTGAAAAAAATAATGGAAAAAATTTGAAAAAATAAAAATAAAATATATTATTTTTTATATTATTAAAAATAAATTAAGAATTATATTATGATAATTTTTCATTAATCAAATTTTATCAAAAAGGTGTTATCATGTATGCAGAAAATAATATCTTAGTTGGGGCTAATGAAAATACAGAAGTTTATTTGTTATCCAAATTAGCCAATCGTCATGGATTAATAGCTGGTGCAACCGGTACCGGAAAAACAGTCACTTTAAAAACACTTGCAGAAGCTTTCAGTGATATGGGAGTTCCAGTATTTTTAGCGGATATGAAAGGGGATGTTTCAGGTCTTGCAAAGGTAGGTGAACCAAACGCAAAAGTCACTGAAAGAATGGAAAAGTATAGTCTTGCTGATAAGGGATTTGTCTTTAAGTCATACCCTGTTGAATTCTGGGACTTATACGGCGAAAAAGGATTGCCTATTAGAGTAACAATCTCTGAAATGGGTCCTCAATTGCTTTCAAAAATATTGAATTTGTCTGAAGCGCAAGAAGGGGTACTGAATATAGTGTTCCGTGTTGCAGATGATGAAAACCTTCTTTTGATTGATCTGAAAGATTTGAAATCAATGATTAATCATGTAAGTGATAATGCTGAACTTTATGAAAGCCAATACGGTGCAGTTGCCAAGAAATCAGCAACCACTCTACTCAGGTCCATACTTACCCTTGAAGACCAAGGAGGAGACCTGTTCTTCGGAGAGCCTGCATTGGAACTCAGTGACTTCATGCAATGCAATGATGAAGGAAAAGGTATGATCAACGTATTGGATTCTGTAAAACTGTCTACAGCACCGGAATTATACTCAACATTCTTATTATGGATGATATCTGAACTTTATGAAACAATGCCTGAAGTAGGTGACTTGGACAAACCTAAATTCGTTTTCTTCTTCGATGAGGCTCACCTATTGTTTGATGACATGTCCCCTGCTTTCCAGAAAAAGGTAGAACAGATTATAAGATTGATTCGTTCAAAAGGAATCGGAGTATACTTCATTACACAAAGTCCATCAGATATTCCGGACACTGTCCTTTCACAGCTTGGTAACAGAGTGCAACATGCACTTCATGCTTACACTCCAAAGGAGCAAAAGGCTGTCAAGACTGCTGCTGAAACCTTCAGGCCAAACCCTGAATTCGATACAACAGAAGTCATTTCCACTTTAGGAACTGGAGAGGCATTGGTCTCTGTTCTTGAAGAAAAAGGAGCTCCAAGTATCGTGCAACAAGTGGACATATTGCCTCCTCAAAGTTATATTGGGGCTATTGAAGACAATTATAGAGCTGAACTGATGAGCATTTCCTCACTTAGAGGTAAATACAGAGATGCTGTTGATAGGGAATCAGCATATGAGATGCTACTCAATAAGATTGACAACAATCCAAATGTTCAATCTGAAATCCCTCAAGATGCTCCGATAAGAGAAATTCCTAATCAGGCTGAACAAGCACCTGCCCAACAGGCACCTGCAGAGCAAGCTCCAGCACAACAAGCACCTGAGCAACCTAAACAAAAAGGATTGCTTGAAGATGTAATTGGAATAGCTGTTGGAACAGCAGTGGACCAAATGGCAAAACAAACCACAAAATCAAAAAGAAAGACCACAAGAAAGACAACTGTTGAAAAAGCAACTACAACTGTTGTAAACACTGCTGCAAGGGAAGTTACAAAAGGAATTATTAGAGGATTATTTGGAAATATGAAATGATTTTCAATTATTTCCTTTTATTTTTTATGCTTTTAAAAAATTTTTAATTTTTTAATTTATATTTTTCAAATAATATTTTTTAAATAATATTTTTTTAATAAATTTTTTTAATTTTTAATATATTGTACTATTTTTAATTTTTACAGTAATGGTGACACTATGGTTGAATTAAACAGAGAAGAATTGTATCAAGACTTAGAAGAAATGGAAAATGACTTAAGACTCTACCCTATTGAAGAAGGATTGGAAGATGACATCATCGACTACATCAATGGAAAAGAGTTAAGTGAAAACGAGAAATGGGATTTGGAGAACAGACTTGAAGATTTCTTCTATGGCGCTAAGCTCAAATGCAGAAAGCCTACATACTACTTTACAGACGGATTTGAGTTTTATGTAACAGAAATCTACATTGATTTCAGAATCCTTGAACATGTTAAAAAATCATTTCCTAAATTTCATCAATTATCCGTTTCATCTGAAATGGATCAAGGATTTTCAACTTTATCTGTTAAATTAACCTTATGATTAAAGAATTCTTAAGAATTTCCATCCTCACAATTAGATTATACTTGATAAAATGTTTGACCCATTAAAAAATGATTTGAAAGATGCAATAAGATACCCATTTTTAGATTGGAAAATAATCCTCATAACCGGAGGCCTATTATTTGCCATTACCCTCTTAAATAAGTCAGATATGAGCAAAATAGGCTTGGCAATTTCCATTTTAAAAAGTCTTGATTTCAGCAATCTTAATCAGAACAGGATCATACCTATAATTACTTCCATTTTAGTGTTTGTGGAAATAGGATATGGGTCAAGAATAGTTTTTAAAGGATTATTAGGAGAAAACAAGCCCCCACAATATAATCAACTCAAAAAATTAGTTTGGGAAGGTTTTAAAAAATACTGCATTATTCTAATTTATGGGATTATGATGACTTTCCTATTCAATTATGCTCAATCTTATTTCCTTGCAGACAATATTCCTTTAGCAGTTATTTTGTTCATTTTGTTCATTTTTGTTTATTTAACATTAATAGGGGCCATTCTTAATAGATATGAAAATAATGGAAAGTTCTTTAAGGCATTTGACTATAATGAAATATTCCTGTTGTTAAAAGACTATGGCGCAAAATATGTTCTTACCATTTTTATCTGTGCAGTAATCGCACAAACCTTTACAGTGACTTGCTTTGTTGACATTACTCCAAATACCTTAAGTATTTTTGAAATCGGCATTTCACTCCTGACTTTCTTTTTGGCCCCAATAACTGCAATCTCTACAAAAAGATTGGTTTCCTTGAATCTAAGAAGGGTGTACGGTGAAAAAGATAGAAAATTAAAATCAACCAAAAAAGATTCTTTCTAATAGTTTTTTTAAAGTAATCATTTAATGATTTTTAAAATGATTATTTAAAATGAACATCTATTTTCTTATGAGGAACTGTTCTTCTGTATTTTACTCTCGGATAACCTATTATGAATGCAGAATACATATGCTTATCAGAGTCTATTTCTGGGAAGAATTCCATTAGTCTTTCATGATCCAATTCATCTGCCTTAAGAGTGAATAATGAATAGAATCCTCCGAGACCCATTGTGTAAGCCAATAGCTCAAGTCTTGTATTTGCAATCAGTGCATTGGCCTGACTTTTAGAAAATGATAAGATCATCTGTGTTCCTTCCCAAAGAAGCGGATGGTTCTTATAATCTCCCTCTCCTCTTAGGTATTCTCCAAACTGTTTTATCCTAAAGAATTCATCTTCTTCCACTTTGATTATATCATAAACCAAATGCATGAAATCATCTAACTTTTCATCGAGAACAACGAATTCAACATCCTGAGCATTTTGAGCACTCGGACTGTAATAAGTCGCTTCAAATAGTTTGTCAAAAGTTTCCTTATCCACTTTTTTCTTCTTAAACCAGCGAATGCTTCTACGCTGTTTTAAAAACTGCAATAAATCTTCAGAATTTATTGGAATTTCACGAGGATTGTACTCTTCAACACGTTCTTTTTGATCTTCATATGCCTTTAAGGATATGCTGCCAGTTGGACAAATGGCTAAACAATGCCCACAGTCAAAGCAATCACCATTATCCACTTCAACCGCTTTCTTTTCAATGCTTTGAATATTATCCCTAATGCAAACGGTTTCGCATAATTTACATCCAGTGCAAGTTTCTGTATTGATATCAAGTTTCATCTAATCACAAAATTATATTTTATATGCACAATATTAAAAACTTTATCGATTTAAGTTTTTAAAAAAAAGGATCTTATCAAAATATGATTTAAATATACATTAAAAAAAGAGAAAAAATGATTACTAAATAAAAAATTAAGATTAAAATTTAATAAATAATTAAAATAAAATAAAAAAAGAAAAAAGAATTATAATAATTCTTTTACAGCTGCTTTAACATCATCTAAGCTTTCAGTTGGCTCGAATCTTCTAACAACGTTTCCTTCTCTGTCAACTAAAAATTTAGTGAAGTTCCATTTGATGTCATCATTGTCCTTATAATGTCTATCCATTACCTTAAGGACCATTTTCAATTTTCTAGCTCCTTCACCAGTGATGTCTTTGAATGGCTGTTCTTGCTTTAAGAAAGCATATAATGGCTCTTCGTTTTCACCATTTACTTCAATCTTTTCAAAGATTGGGTAAGGAACCAAATATTCACTGCGGCAAGTTGCTGCAATTTCCTCTCCAGTACCTGGAGCTTGATTACCAAATTGGTTGCATGGGAAATCTAAAATGATGAATCCTTCGTCCTTGAATTCATTGAAAATCTCATTCAATTCAGTGTATTGTGGAGTGAAACCACATTTGGTAGCAGAGTTGACAATTAACAATACTTTTCCTTCATATTCGCTTAATGAAACCATGTTTCCAGAAGTGTCTTTTACTTCAAAATCATAGATTGACATAATATCACCTAAGTTTACATTTATATTAATAATTAAGTGAACAAAAATCTGTTATATTATAAAGTATTTTTAAACAATTTAAATCTTTCTATATTGTAAAAGAAATAATTTAATAGGTTAATAATTAAATTAGTTAATAATATAAGGTTAAAATATTTAAAAAACTAATATTATTAATTTATTCTATAAAAGAAGCTAACTCTTCTTTGAATTCATCATGTTTTACTTGTTTTGTTACAAGAGTTAATGTTTTTAAAGGAGCTTTGCCCACATATTTTTCCATTTCTGCAATAGCACCTTCAAAACCGCTTCCGCCTGCAGTTACAAAGAATTTGACATCGTTGAACTTTCCTTCATTTTGCTTGATGTAGGAAATCATAGGGTTTGCAGCTTTTCCAGCCCATACAGGAACTCCTAAATAGACCAAATCATAGTTTGACACGTCAAATTCTAAAGATTCCAAGTCAATGATCTTTTCAGATATTGCATCCTTTCCACCACGTGCAAAACCAATTTTACCATCATATTTTACTTTAGAAACGATTTCTTCAATATCTGCACCAGTTTCTGCAGCAATAGCTTCTGCTAATTTTTTTGTAACTTCTGTTCTTGAATAATAAGCAACTAAAATACTCATAATTTCACCATAATTGTCTTTTTATTAATTTTCTAATACTAATATAAAAGTCATATAATAAAAGTGTTTAGTTTCCTAAGTTAATGAATAATTAGAATAATTTATTTATTTCAAATATAGAAATAAAAAATAGAAATAAAAATAAGACTAAAAAATTGATTTTTTAAAATTTTTAGGAGAATGAAAAATGTTATTTATTTACTACCCAAGATGCAGCACATGCCAGAAGGCTAAAAAATGGTTAGATGAAAATGGATTCGAATATGATGAACAGCATATTGTTGAGGACAATCCAGATTATGACCAATTGAGGACATTATATGAGAAAAGTGGACTACCTCTCAAGAGGTTCTTCAACACTAGTGGTAAAATTTACAGAGAGATGCAATTAAAAGACAAGTTGCCTGAAATGAGTGAAGAAGAACAATTGAAGATTTTATCTAGTGAAGGCATGCTTGTAAAACGTCCAATAATTGAGACTGAAGATACAGTGCTTACTGGATTTAGACAAAAAGAGTGGGAAGAGAAATTAAAATAAATAAATTTCTCTACTTTTTTTATTTTCAAATATTATTTTTAACTTTAAATTTTTCAATTCCTATTTTTAATGCATTTAATCCTTCAAGCAATAATTCCTTTGGACATGCAATGTTCATTCTTAGGAAATTGTCCCCATTCTGTCCAAATTGGACTCCTGGAGATAGGAATAAACCGACTTCCTCCCTTAGGAATTCTGAGAAAGCATTGGAATCCGTATTGTAATCAGTATTCAATTTGCTTATGTCCAGCCATAAAAGATAGGTTGCATTTGAAGGAACCAATCTTATTTCAGGAATTTCATCATTCAAGAAATCATCCACAATCATTTTATTTTCAAATAGAACTTCTCTCAATTCATTTAGCCAATCTTCACTTTTATAAGCTGCAATTGTAGCGTCTATTGCAAATATATTAGGATGAGCAAAACAGTCAATAGCTAACTGCTTTTTCAATATTTCATAAAACTCCTTGTTTCTTGTAAATACTGCAGAACTTTGAAGCCCTGCAATGTTAAAGGTTTTGCTTGGAGAAATGCAGGTTATGGAATTTTTAGACAATTCATCATCTAAAGAAGCATAAGGAAGATATTTCAAATTAGGGTCTGTCAAATCACAATGAATTTCATCAGAAACAACGATTACATCATGTTCATTTGCAAGAACAGCTATTCTTTCAAGGGTCTTCTCATCCCATACTCTTCCAATTGGATTATGGGGATTACATAAAAGCATCAATTTAGTCTTTGGATCCTTGAATTTTTCTTCCAAATCGTCAAAATCAATTGCATATGCAGTTTCCACCTTATTGGAATTAGGATTATAAATCAACTGATTTTCAACAACATTCCTATCATTATCTTCAATCACATAAAAGAAGACATGGTAAACAGGAGTTTGGATTAGGACATTATCCCCAACATCAGTGAACGCACGAATGATGCTTGTTATTGAAGGCATGACACCAGTTGCAAACAGTAATTCCTCTTTTTTCATATTGAGGCCATATCTCTTCCACCAAGTGATATAGGAATCAAAAACTTCCTCATTGACAAATGAATAGGCATAAACACCATGTTTGGCTTTTCTATTAACTGATTCATAAATGTGTGGAGCGGCATAGAAATCCATATCTGCAACCCACATAGGATATTCATCATCAAATAAATCCCATTTGAGTGAATTGGTGTTTTTCCTGTCAATTATTGAATCAAAATTGTATTTCATAATGCATCATCCATTTAAAGAATAAAGATAATTAGTTGACTTGGAACATTAACTAATAAGTTTCATAATGAATTCTGGACTCATCAAATTTATCCATGAACTTATTTCCCCAACCTTCTGCAGGATATCCGAGAGTGATTATGCAAAATGGCTTTAGGTTTTCATCTTTTGGAAGACCTACAATCTCACCAATGGCATTCATTCTTTCCTCTTCTGGCGCTACACCGTTCCAAAGACCACCTAAACCAAGGTTTACCGCTTCAAGAAGCATGTTCTCTGCTGCTGCGCTCATATCCTGTTGCCATACCAATTTATAAAATGATCTTTCAATGTTTGCAATCAAAAGAATAGCCACTGGAGCATTTGTTACACGAGGTTTGATCTCTCCGATTTTAGCAAGAGTTTCCTTGTTCTTTATTATCAGGAATTCCCAAGGTTCAGCACCTAATCTGCTTCCAGGTGCTTGCATTCCTGCCCTTAAGATTTTTTCTATCTTTTCATCTTCAACTTCCTTTGTGTCATATTCCCTTATACTGCGTCTTGTATTGATAATTTCTTCAAAATCTGCCATTTTATCACTGAAATAAATTGTAAATTCTAATAGAATATAATTAGATAATTATTTAAATATTTAATTGAAAAAAAGAAAAAAGTCAAAAAAGATTAGTTGAAAAAATTTTAAAAAAGAAAAAAGAATGAAGAATAATTATTCTTCATTAGTATTCAACTGGATTCAAGTATCCGGAAATTCCGTATACGATTAATGCAATACCTAATATTATGGTAATTAATACAGGATTATTAGCAGCGAATACAGCTATGAATAAAGAAACAATTCCTAATACTAAAGTGATAAAGGAAACTGTTCTGCTAGAGCCTACTCCATTAAGCAATCCCATTATAGCAACTATGATTAACATGAATGCTATGATATAGAATTGTAATCCTACTAAGAAGGAGACTGCATTGGTTCCAAATATAAATGCTAATCCTAAAATAATCATCACAACACCAAATATTGCTGCAACAGATGAAAAAGCACCGGAAATTTCTTTTGAAATTATTCCAGCATAAGCTAAAAATAAACCGAATATCAATACGCTAGCGCCGATAAGGATAGAAATTAAATTAGCGCTGAATATTGGGAAAATAATAAATATTAAACCAATAATTATCGCAATAATTGATAAAATCTTATTTGATTCCATAGTTACACCTCATTAAATTTTAATTGTTATAATCTATTTGTAATTATGCATATAAATTTTTCAGTTATTTAAGTAAAATTCCACAAATCATTATTCTTTTGCTTCAATGACTGTTTTTCCACCCATATAAGGTACCAAAACCTCAGGGACTTTAATGCTACCGTCAGCTTGTTGGTAGTTTTCTAAAATACAGCAGATGGTTCTTTCAGTTGCAATAGCTGTACTGTTCAAGGTGTGCAATATTTGAGCATCACCGGAACCAGCTCTACCATATCTTGTTTTGGTTTTTCTTGCTTGATAATCCTTACAGTTGGTACAGCTTACCAATTCCCTAAATGCTCCGGATCCTGGGAACCAAGCTTCAAGGTCATATTTGATAGCTGCATTGTCATTTAATGCAGAAGACACAATAGCTATGATTTGATATGGAAGACCTAACTTTTGATAGATTCTTTCAGTAACTTCCATCAAGTGATCATGCTGGTTTCTTGAATCTTCAGGTGTGGAGTAAATGAACTGTTCAATCTTTTCAAACTGGTGAACTCTGAAAATACCTAAAGTGTCTTTTCCATGAGAACCTGCCTCTTTTCTAAAACAGGTTGAAAGCGCACAGTATCTAAGTGGCAAATCTTCAGGATTGATGATTTCATTTCTATGAAGAGCTGCTAAGGTCTGTTCAGCAGTAGCAATCAAGTACATATCCTCATTTTCAACCTTGTACAATGTTTCTTCAAACTCCCCAAGTTCAGAGGTTTCAGCTGCAACTTCCCCTTTTACAAAGAAAGGAGTTTGCATAGGAATGTATCCTTCAGCTTCAAGCTCTGAAAGTGCAAATTGAATCAATGCCAAGTTCAAGTGGAGAATGTCTCTTTTCAAGTAGTAGAACCTTGCACCTGAAACGCTTGCTGCAGTTTCAAGGTCTGCTCCATCAATCTTATTAATCAAATCAACATGATTCAACAATTCAAAGTCATGCTCTGGGATTTCACCATAGGTTCTTACAACAACATTGTCATCTTCAGTATCTGAAATAGGAACATCTTCATCGATAATATTTCCTACCTTGTATCTGTAATCATCTCTTAATTGAAGGTACTCTGCATTTTTAGCACTTAACTCCTTAATTTCATTAGCGACTTCCTTAGATTTTGCAATGACTTCCTCAATATTGCCATCTTTTTTAGCTTGTTTGAATGATTTGGATAATTTGTTTTTTTCTGCTCTTAAAGAGTTTAATCTTCTTTCACCTTCTCTCCATAAGGTGTCATATTCAATAACTTTCTCTGCATTTTCTGTGCTTCTGAATCTTTTCTTCTCAGAGTCAAATATCAATTCAGGATTTTCTCTGAATAACTTTATGTCTAACAATTTTTATTCTCCTTTAAAATGAATAATAAATTAAGTAAATGTAATTTCAGTGATTATAAAAAATCTATAAAAATTATATTAATAAGTAATATATTCTTCTTATTTAATAATTATTTGGATTAATATTTAGATTAATGTTTGGATTAATGTTTGGATTAATATTGGGATTAATATTTAGATTAAACGAGACTATTCCATCCCATTTATCAATATGGAATATCGTGATTCCGCTTTTAAAATCGGATCTTTAGAAATATTGTTATGGCTTGATATTTTTATTGATTTGAAGTCTTTTGAGTCCGGATTCTCTCTTTCTAAAACCTCTTTCTCTAAATAATCAGGATAAACCAAATAATCAAAATCTGATACGGAATCATTTCCATTATCCTCATCATTTCCATTTTTATCATATGTGAAATCTATCACATCTGCTCCAATGTCTGAAACTATATCCTTTAAGAACTCAGAATAGACTTTCACTTTTTTATCCTCTTTGGACTTTCTTATTTCATTAAAGGCATCTTCATCCAATAGTGCATATTTAACATCATTTTTATAATCATTAAAAATGGCGTCTATCTCTTCATCAACAATAGCTTTTTCAATCCAACCCTTTTCAAAAAGACAATCGGATACTGTTTTAATGCTTTCCCTAATCTGACTGAATGTATTTAATTTAATGGCCAATGAATCCATTTCCACTTTGCTTTCAGAAAGCAAAATGGCAAAATCACCCTCTTCCTCATCAGGGAATTTATTCACTTTAAATTCCTTTAATCCTGCCCATTCCACTATTTGCCTACACATTGGAGTTGTAACAACAATCATAATATTCCTCAAAATATAACTCAAAATAATATGTTATAATGATATTTAAAAAAAATATTTCTCAAAATAATATTACTTATTAAATATTATATATTACAAAATATAAAAGTTATATCATAAATGAGATTAATTACACAAGCATAGAGGCTAAAAAGTGAAAGTGAGTTTAAGTTTTGAAAAAGGTTCCTCAAAAGACCTTTCAATAATGGTTGATGCATTAAGGGCAAGCAGTACAATTACAATTGCTCTTGATAAATTCAAGGAAATTTATCCTGTGTATACACCAGAAGAAGCAATAAAAATAGCTGAAATGAAAGATGCTGTCTTGGCAGGTGAGAGAACTGGCAGAACAATTGAAGGGTTTGAACTTGGAAACTCACCAGGTGAAATGAAGGAATATTGCGGTGAAAAGGATTCATTAGTCATTACAACAACAAACGGTGTAAGAACTTTGGAAAATATGGAATCTGAAATCATTTTAATCGGATCATTCATCAATGCAAAGGCTTGTGCAAAGGCAGCGTGCAAGCTTGCAAAAGAGCATATTGAAATCGTTATGGGAGGATTCGAAAGAACCTTTGCAATAGAGGACTTTTTAGCAGCAGGCGAAATACTGTTCTGGATTCAAAAGGAACTGGAGGAACAGGAAAAGCTAAATATCGATGATATAGATTACTATAAAGAGGAAACCGGAATAACAGAATTTGCCCTTTCAGCAATTATGGCAAGCAGAGATAAGGAAAAAGTTAAAAAGGTTTCCATCAAATCAAAATCAGGACGCCGTCTTGCATATTTGGGATATGAAGATGACGTTAAACTATGCGTAAAGGAAAACATTAGTGAAAATGTTGGAATCTATAAGGATGGGAAAATCACATTGTACAATGAATGATTGCAATCGGACTTTCAAAAAGTTTATAAGTCTAATTGATATAATTAATATAAGAATTAAACATAATAGTTAAATAAAATTTTTAATAAATTTTAAAAAAATTTACAAAACAAAAGAAACATTTAAGAAGGATATCTGATGATTAGAGAATGTTTAAAAATCATAGGAACTGCACACGTGTCTCAAAATAGTGCTGATGAGGTAAGGGCAGCTATTTTAGAAGACCAACCTGATGTAGTGGCTATTGAATTGGATAGAGGGCGATACCAAAGGTTAATGAATGAGAGAAACGGTATCGTGGAAGATGACTCAATTCATATTACTAAAATCATTAAGGAAAACAAGGTAGGTGTTTTCCTAGTTACAACAATTCTTTCCTATATGCAAAACAAGATTGGTGAAGATGTGGACATAAAGCCAGGGTCTGAAATGGTCGCTGCAATTGAAGCATCAGAAGAGATTGGCTGTAGAATTGCACTCATTGACAGAGACATCAACGTCACATTGCAAAGGGTATTGAACAATATGACCACTTGGGAAAAGCTTAAATTCATTTATGGAATTCTCGGTTCAGTGTTCTCATCAGATGAAGAGGAATTGAACATAGAAGAGCTTAAAGAGCAATCCAACATTGACCAAGCTATGGAATACTTTAAGGAAATCTCACCTGGAGCATACACTGCACTTGTTAAGGAAAGGGATGCATACCTTGCAAAAGGAATATTAGGCATTCCAGAAGATAAAGTAATAGCTGTCGTAGGTGCAGGACATAGGGAAGGAATAATCGATTACCTTGACCACCCTGAAACACTTCCAAGCTACAGAGAGCTAAATGATATGGATAAGAAAGGGGGAATCCCTTGGATTAAAATCATTTTGGCTTTAATTCCTATTTCATTTGTTGTGATATTTTTTCTTGCTTGGATGAATGGAATCCATATAGAGGGAGATATTGTACAATTTGTTGTAATCAGCATGATTATGGGTTTTATAGGTTCAATTTTATCCGGGTCTAAAATTCAATCTGCAATAATTGGAGGATTAGTTGCTCCACTTACCATAATTCACCCATTGCTTGCTGCAGGATGGTTCTCAGGGCTTGCAGAAGCTAAATTCAGAAGAGTTAGAAAACAGGACATTAACAATTTAGGAAAAATAGAAAGCTTTAGAGACTTATGGAATAACAATATCATTAGAATATTGCTTGTAGTTGTTGGAACAAACCTTGGAGTGAGCATTGCAACTCTAATAATCTTGCCTTCACAAGTGTTTATTCCACTTTTCATGAAGATTTTTGGAGGTTAAAGAATGTATTTGATATTCAGATGCGACTGTGGAAGAGTTTTATACGCTAAAAAAGGAGTTGCTACAAGAAAATGCACTTGTGGAAAAACCATCAAAGTGAAAAGTCGCAGAATCCTTCAAAGGGTGGAAACTGCAGAAGAGGCATCATTAGCCGTTCAAAAGATGCAAGAGGAAATCTATGGGGGCTCCATGTTCAGCACTGCAGAGGAATTCAAAAACAATAAGTTCCTCAATCAAATTGATAGAAAAATGAAAGAATTATAATCAAATTTTATCCACATGATAATTTTAAAAATCATTAAAATATTACCAAAATTATGTAAAATATAGCAAAATTATTAACAAATTATAAAAATAATGCAATTCAAATGCTAAAAAAACATTAAATTTATAAATAGAATTAATAAATATCATATTGCTTATAATAAAATCTTTATATAAATAGAAACATATTACTATATAAAGAGAAATTATTTTTTAATTAAAAAATTTAAATTATAAATTGTTTAAGGACTTAATGGAAATGGACTCGATAATTATAGGAATTGAAATTTTAGTAATAATAATTTTAATTGTACTTAATGGACTTTTCTCCCTTGCAGAGATTGCTGTTGTATCCACAAGAAGAATTAGGATGCAAAAAATCGCAGAAGAAGGGAATAAAAGAGCATCACTTGTTTTAGAATTTATGGATAATGTCAGCGACTTCTTATCCACTGTACAGATTGGTATAACATTCACTGCAATTATCACAGGGGCAATTGGTGGAACTACTTTTTCTGAACCTATGGGTAATTTCTTAAGCCCATACATTCCTTACAGTTACCAATTAAGCTTCATATTCGTTATTCTTGTAACCACTTACTTCACAATTCTGATTGGTGAAATTGTACCTAAAAGAATGGCTTTGAATGACCCTGAAGGATATTCCTTGAAAACTGCAAAATTCATGCAAGTAAGCTCATGGATCTGCAAGCCAATTGTCAGATTGCTTGACAGTTCAACCAACCTTGCACTTAGAATTGTTGGTTCCAAGCCAAAAGAGGATATTGTTACTGAAGAGGAAGTCAAGCTTCTTATTGAAGAAGGTATTGAAGACGGAACCATTGCTGAAGAGGAAGAAGACATCATTAAAAGAGTGTTCCGTTTAGATGACCAAAAAGTGGATATGATCATGACACCAAGAAGTGAAATCATCTGGATAGACTTGGAAGATGACTTGGAAGAAAACAAGGAAAGAATCATTAGCAGTAAAAGATCCATTTTCCCTGTAGCTGAAGGAGAGTTAGATGACTTCATTGGTGTAGTTCAGGCAAAAGACTTACTAAGTGAAATCTTCTCTGGCAAGGATGTTGATATTAAGGGAACTGTTAAATCTCCATTGGTTGTTCCTGAAAACATGCTTGCAATGGACTTGCTTCAAGAGTTTAAGGAAAATAGGGAATATGTTCATATGGTGCTTGTTGTAGATGAATTCGGAAGTGTTGCAGGATTGATTACATTAAATGACCTTCTTGAAGGAATCGTAGGAGATATTCCAGGTATCGATGAGGAAGATGATCCTAAAGCAATTGAAAGAAAAGACAATTCATGGTTAATTGACGGCAGATTCTCTATTGAAGACTTTAAAGACTTATTTGAAATTGAAAAGGAAATGCCTAATGAAGTTGAAGATGGATACACAACCATTGCAGGATTTATCCTTTCACATGCAGGTAAAATCCCAGATACTGGTGAGATATTCCATGAAGGCAAGTTTACCTTTGAGATAGTGGATATGGATGCAAATCATATCGATAAAATCTTGGTAACAGTCAACGAAGAGGATGCAAATAGATTAGACCTTGAAAGCAAAGAGGATTAGGAGAAAAACTGATGGAATTATTAATTCAAATTATCTTACTTATTATCGGATTTGTACTTTTGATTAAAGGTGCAGATGTATTTGTAGATGGTGCAAGTAACGTTGCATATAACTTAAAGATACCTACCATCATTGTAGGTTTGACAATAGTGGCATTTGGTACAAGTGCTCCAGAGGCTGCAGTTTCAATTACCTCCGCATTTGCAGGAACCAATGCAATATCCTTAGGAAACGTAATAGGTAGTAACATCTTCAATATTTTAGCAGTAGTTGGTGTTTCCGCATTGCTTGGAACCTTGACTGTAGATAAAATCTTAATTAAAAGGGATTTCCCATTTTTAGTCATCTCTACAATAGGTTTGCTTGTAATAGCTATGATATTTGGAGAATTAAGCAGACTCTGCGGTATAATATTCTTGATTATCATTATCGCTTATGTTTATCGTCTTGTTCAGGAAGCAAGAAAAGATAAGGAAGCTATGTCTGAAGAGATTGAAGTTAAACTTTCAATTCCAAAAGCTTTCATTTACATAATAATAGGTATTGCAGGTATCATAATCGGTTCTGACTTGGTTGTAGATGGTGCAAGTTTCATAGCCAGCACATTTGGATTAAGTGATGTGCTCATTGGTCTTACCATTGTTGCAATAGGAACTTCATTACCTGAACTCGTAACTTCTGTAACAGCTCTTAAGAAAGGAGATAATGGTATTGTAATCGGTAATGTACTTGGATCAAGCATTTTCAATATATTATTCATTTTAGGTATAAGCAGTGCAATTATGCCAATGCCAATAGCACCTGAAATGATTTCTGATATTGGATTAATGACTGTAATTACAATAATAGGTGCTATATTCGCTTATAGTAAAAATGAAGTGGATAAAAAAGAAGGGGCAGTATTAGTTGCCTTATTCATACTCTATATGGCATTTGTCATTATAAGAAATTAATTTTTAATTTCTTTTTCTTTTTTTTGACAAGATTTATTTTGTTCGTTTATGATGAAATAAAACTTATTTTCATAAATTATAGTTAAATTCGGCAAGTTATTAATATTATAACAACTATACTTTAAAATAAAGAAGATTAGGAGAATTGGAAATGCTCCCAATAACAGAAATTTTTTTACTTATTTTAGGATTAGCAATCATAGTTAAAAGTGCAGACATATTTGTAGATGGTGCAAGCAATGTTGCATATAATTTAAAGATATCTGCTGTAATTGTTGGATTAACCATAGTGGCATTTGGTACAAGTGCTCCTGAAATCTCTACATCCCTAACAATGGTTTCAAATAATAATACCGCAGATATTGTAGGCAATATTATAGGAAGTAATATCTTCAACATTTTAGCAGTCATTGGTATTTCTACATTTATTGGAAGCTTAACTGTTAAAAAAGATATAATTAAAAGAGATTTTCCATTCCTAATCATCGCAACATTAGGCTTATTTTTAATAGCTATGTGCTGTGGGGAATTAAAACAGCCAATTGGGATAATTTTCTTGATAATAATCTTCGCTTATGTGATTTTTCTTGTCATGGAAGCAAGAAAAGATAAAGAAGAGATGGCAAAAGAAGGTGAAATTGAACTCCCTATGAAAAAAGCGATCCTTTACACAGCAATAGGTCTGATTGGAATTATAATTGGTAGTTTTCTTGTTGGGGATAATCCCAAAGCAATTGCAAGTGCATTAGAATTAGAAAATGGTGTAATCGGATTTACAATAATAGCAATAGGTACTTCCCTACCTGAACTTATAACATCTGTAAATGCATTTAAAAAAGGGGAAGATGGTCTTGTCATAGGTAATGTACTTGGATCAAGCGTTTTTAATATATTATTCATTTTAGGTATCTGTAACTTAAAGGTGCCAATCCCATTAGGGGACTGGTTGTATGGTATCCTTTTCATGACCGTAGCAACTATTGTTTTTGCAGCGTTTGCCTATACTCAAAATGAAATCAACAAAAAAGAAGGAATAGTATTGCTTATTCTATACATAGCATATATGTCATTTACTTGTTGTAGAATGATGGGAAGAATATAATATTAATTTTTTATTTTTATATTCCTAATTTGAAAAATTTTTAATTATTTATTTTGCTCATTTTCAACAATATCCTTGATTTCACAAGCTTTACAAATCTTAGCTGATGTTGGCTCACCACATCTTTCACATTCGTTCAGAACTGTTCTAATATTCTCTACATCCAGAATCTCCTTGAATGATTCCAAAACATTCTCTTTAGTTCCAGGATGTTTTGATTCTGTATTGTTTAAAAACTCTTTTATTTTAGCCCTTAAGGAAAGATTAGAATAAGGACATTCATCCAAATGAATCTCAATTCCATTGAGAATAGCCCACATGCCAACCTCCTTTTCAGGAGTATTCCATAATGGCTTTATTCTTGGAACCAACTTTTCATGAATCTGATCAAGCTCTGGACCGAATTTAGAGAACTTAACTGTATCTCCTCTTGAAAAGCTCATTAAGAATGACTGAATCTCATCATCAAGATTATGCCCAGTAGCTATTTTGTCAGCTCCAATTTCATAAGCTGTTTTATTTAATATATTTCTTCTAAATACACCACATGGAATGCAAGCGCTTTTAAAATAAGAATAGATGTCATCCAATGCAAATCCTTCCTCAACCTTAAAGGATTTTTGAATAAGAGGAATATCCAACAGTTTTGCATTGTTCACTGCTGCATCAATTCCATGTTGGCGATAGCCTTCAATCCCTTCATCAACGGAAATTGCTACAAGTTCAAAATCAAATCCGCAAATGTCTTGATAATTTTTAAGTGCATAAAGAGTCAAGACACTGTCTTTACCTCCAGACAATGCAATAGCTATTTTTTCACCCTCTTTGATCAATTCATAGTCATTAATCAAATCATTGATTCTGGTGAAAATCTTTTCATTGAACTCTTCTTTTTTTATGCTCATAATACCACTTAAAAATTAAAAACAAAATACTTTAAATTTTCTTAAAAAAAGTTTTTCTATTAAATTTTATATCATACAAAGTATAAAAAGTAAACTATGATTACAGCAGATTTATGTATTATACCTATGGGAATTGAAGAGTCCGGTGTTGGCAAATATGTTGCAAAAGCAGCTCAGATAATTGAGAAAAGTGGCTTGAACTATCAAATAACAGCTATGGGAACTCAAATTGAATCAGATAATCTTAAAGAGTTATATGAAGTTTGCGGAAAAGTTCAGGAAGCTGTTTTTAAAATGGGAGTTCCAAGGGTTTATACTGTTTTAAAAATAGATGACAGAAGAGATAAGGAAAACAGGACATTAGAAGAAAAAGTGAAATCTGTAAAAAATAGAATGTGAAAATAAAAAAAGAAAAAGAAAAATTAAAGAAATTATTTAAAAGAATTCTTTAATTGTTTTGATAATATAATCCAAGTCTTCTTGACTAAGTTTTGCATGAATAGGAAGGGATAAAACTTCTTCAACTATTTCATCAGTAACTGGAAGAGCTTGGTCATAACCCATTTCCTTATAAAGAACTTGATTATAAAGAGGAATTGGGTAGTAAATTCCATTTCCAATACCATTTTCAATTAAATAATCAGAAAATTCATCTCTTTTTCCATCTTTTATTTTAATTGTGTATTGGTGGTAAACATGTTTGCAGCCATCCTTTACAATAGGGGTTTCAATAGAATCTATATCAGCTAATCCTTCATCGAGACATTTTGCATTTGCAATTCTCTTTTCATTAAAGGAATCTATTTTTTTAAGCTGTTCTAAACCAATAGCTGCAGCAATGTCAGTCATTCTGAAGTTATAACCTAAAACATCATGATGATATTTTGTAGCAGAACCATGGGCTCTGAAGACTTTTGCATTTTCTGCAAATTCCTCATTGTTTGTGGTGATCATACCACCTTCACTGGTGGTCATGTTTTTGGTAGGATAGAAACTGAAACAAGCCATGTCTCCAAGATTTCCTACTTTAACACCGTTGTATTCAGCACCGTGAGCTTGTGCTGCATCTTCAATGACAATCAAGTCATGCTCTTTTGCAATTTTCATAATAGGTTCCATATCTGCAGCTTGACCATATAATTGAACAGGCATAATTGCTTTAGTCTTGTCAGTGATTGCTTCTTCAATCTTTGCAGGATCAATTGTAAAGGTTTCAGGATCTATATCAACAAATACAGGACGAGCACCAGTATATAAAATGGAGTTTCCAGTAGCTGCAAATGTGAATGGAGTTGTAATCACTTCATCCCCTTCGCCAATTCCAGCTGCTAAAAGTGCTACATGCAATGCAGAAGTTCCGGAATTGGTTGCAATTCCATACTTTGCCCCTACATATTTTGCAAATTCTTCTTCAAATTCAATTACTTTTGGTCCTTGTGCAATCATACCAGATTTCATTACATCAATTACTGCATTAATTTCTTCTTCTTCAATAACAGGACTAGCTATTGAAACTTTAATATCTGCCATATTTTCACCTAAATGAATAAAAAAAATTATTTAATAAATTTAAAAGAAATAAATTTAAAACTTTTAAAATTAATTGAAATATCAATTTTCAATATTTTGTAGTTAAATAGTTTATGATAGACTATTTATTTCTAATCTTATATTAGTTTTACTTAAAATTCTTAAACTTATTTAAATAAAATAAAAAATAAATATTAATTAAATATCAAAAACAACAAGGAACAATATTATGGAAAATAATCAAAATAACAATTATCAAAATAACTACAACACTGAAATAAGGGAGTATAGTGAAGATGAATTGAAAATCATCGAAGAGGGTAATGTTCAAATAAAATTCCCTGATTTTGATAAGGTTTCATCTGATGCTCCCGTTTTTTATAATCCTAGAATGGAATTCAATAGAGACAATTCCATCCTTGCACTTCAGGCATACCAAAGGGAAGTTGATAGGGAAATAAACATTTGCGATTTATTTGGTGGAAGTGGAATAAGAGGAATTCGCTATAAAAAGGAAATAGATGGAGTTGGAGATGTTTCAATAAATGACATCAGCCCACTTGCCAACGAATTTACCAGAATCAATGCAGAACTCAACGAAGTTGAAGTTGAAATAGACCAAAAGGAAGCGAATAACGAATTGAGAAGCAATATGGGGAGATTCGATGTTATTGACATTGACCCATTTGGGACTCCTTCACCATTTGTAGACTCTGCAGGATACAATCTAAAGAGAGATTCCCTGCTTTGCTTAACAGCAACAGACACTTCCTGCCTTTGTGGAACATATGAAGAACCTTGCATTAGAAAATATAATGCGCAACCATACAAAAGTGAATATTGCCATGAAAACGGCATAAGGATTCTCATTGGATTTGCTGCACTCACCCTTGCAAAATATCAAAAATACATAGAAGTGAAGATGTCACATAGCAGTGAGCATTACATGAGAACCTACCTTAAGGTAAGAAAAGGATCCAAAGCTACTGACGAATCATTGAAAAACATTGGATATATTGCACATTGTAATCATTGCCTATATAGAAGCGAGCACAAAGGCCTTGCATCAAGCATTCCAGAATTCTGTCCAGAATGCGGTGAAAAATTGATATCAGCTGGGCCAATGTGGTTGGGGCCTATTCAAAATGAGGAATTCATTGATTCTATGATTGAAATTGCTGAAGAAAAGGATCTTAACCAAAAGGAGAAGGTCTTAAAGCTATTGAATTCCTGTAAGGCAGAGGCAAATGCACCAAGCACATTCTATGATATTCATAAAGTATGTAGAGCATTAAAGATCAGCGCCCCAAAGTTTGACAAGGTATTCGATAAACTTAAAGAGGAAGGATTCATTGCTGTGAAAACTCATTACAGTCCTCTTGGAATAAAAACCAATTCAAGCAATAAGGAACTGATGAATATTATCAAGGAATTAAGCAAATAAAAAAAAGTAATAAAAAAAAAGTAATAAAAAAAAAGTAATAAAAAAAAAGTAATAAAAAAAAGTAATAAAAAAAAGTAATAAAAAGTGAAACTATACTTAATTAAGTATTCTAAAAAAGGATATTAACTTAAAATTGATTTAATGGAAGATTAGACGATTATATTAAAATAATCATTCTAAAATTTAAAATTACGAACAATAAATTAGTAAAATAAACTTTAAATATTTTAAATATACTTTAATTTAAAAATATTTAATAAAAAATAATATAAGCAAATAAGAATTAAATTAATCAAAAATTAGAAAAAAATAAGAAAAATAAGAAAAGTTTTATATATAAATTATAACAAAGTTAATATTGTTATACTTAATATAAACTTTTAACACGAAACTTAAATTGCAATGATTTTTAAAACCCCTTTAAAAATTGCAATGCAAGAAAAACTAAGAAAGTGAAATCATGTGTGCAAAAAAGAACGATGAAATAATCAAATTAGACGAAACTGATATTAAAATTTTAAAGATCATCAATGATGATGTTAGAATTTCATACAGGCAAATATCACGTGATTTAGGAATTTCCGTAGGAACTGTACACAATCGTATCGACAAAATGCTTAAATCTGGAGTAATCGAAAAATTCGCGCCAGTATTAAACCATAAGAAATTAGGTTATGCACTTACCAGTATCATTGGCGTAAACGTAAAAGGTCAAGAATTAGAAGCTTGGGAAGCAGAAATCTCAAACAACAAAAACGTTGTTGGCCTCTATGACGTTACCGGACAATATGATGCTATTGTAATTGCAAAATTTAAAGATACCGATGAGTTAGACAAATTCCTTAAAGAATTGCTTAAATCAGGTTGTATTGAAAAAACAATTACACAAACTGTACTTAACATTGTAAAAGAAGATATTGGATCAGCTAGTATCCTCTAAACTTTTTAAGTTCATTTAAATTTTAGATAATAATAATTAAATAATTTTTATAATTAAACCCCTTTTTTATAATTATGAAATTAATTAATTATTATTAAACTTTTTTTCACTCTTTAAAAAAATTTCTATTTTAATCTTTTTTTAATTTTTAATTAACTTCTTTTAAAAAAAAATGTAATAAGTATTTTTTAAAAGGTAATATTTTTAAGCTATTATCACTAACGAATTAATCAAATAGCCTTAAAAAACCATTTTATTATAGAAAATTATATTAAAGATTTATACAAAAAATATATAAACATACAATTATATTATTTTAAATATAGAAAATAAAAACTATTTATTTTATTATAAAAATTAAAAAACAATCGTTAATTGTAAAAATTATTGTAATAAAAAAATAATATTTATTTTTAATAAACTAAAGAAGGTAAACAAAAATGGTAGTTTGTCTCCCAGACACACAAGATGATGAACCACGTATCCCTATTCACTTAAGTAGAGTAGGTGTTACTGGCGTCAAAAAACTTTTAACTCTTAAAAGGAAAGAAAAAAGACCAATCATATTACTACCTACTTTTGATGCTTTTGTAGATTTACCAAGCACTCAAAAAGGTACACATATGTCTAGAACTCCTGAAGCTATCAGTGAAGTTGTTGATGAAGTTGCTAAAGGTGCATCCGGAGGTGTTGAATCACTTTGTGCAGATATCGTAAACAGGATGCTTGAAAAGCATGAATACGCTAAACGTGTTGAAGTGAACATGATTAGTGACTACATGTTCATGAAAGAATCCCCAGTAACTGACAACAGATCCCAAGAAATGGCTAAATTAATAGCTAATGCTGTTGGTATCCGTGAAGATGATGGAACCATCACCATTAGAAAAGCTATCGGTGCTGAAGTTATTGGAATGACTGTCTGCCCATGTGCACAAGAATCTGTAAGAGAAGTGGATAAAAGCAACTTATTAAAATTCTTAGATGAAGAAACCTGCGAAAAAGTATTGGACACTGTTACTTTCGCTTCTCACAACCAAAGAGGAGTAGGAACAATCTTAATAGAAGTTCCTGAAAAGGAATACATCGATGGTGAAAAATTGATTGAAATCATTGAATCCTCTATGAGTTCCCCAATTTCAGAGCTTTTAAAACGTCCTGATGAAAATGCAGTTGTAATGCGTGCTCATAAGAATCCTGTATTTGTAGAGGATTGTGTCAGAACAATGAATGAAAAGATCATTGAAGAGTTTTCATACTTGCCTGATGACACTTTAATCACTACAAGACAAGAAAACCATGAAAGTATTCACAGGCACAATGCTTATGCAGAAAAAGTTTCTACTTTAGGTTCTCTTAAAGAAGAACTTAATTTATAATAAGAAGTTTCCATTAAGTTTTTAACTTAATTTTAAACTTTTATTTTTTCTTTTTAAACACAGATGCAAATATTGCTTATTTGCTTAATTTAATATTAAAAAAATAAGATAATAAAAATATGAACTATTTTTAATATTTAATAGACCTAGTCAATATAAGGTTTATTAAATTAATTTTTTTCAATAATTTAGTATAATAACTTTATTAAAATAATTTTATTAACTAATTTATTAAAAAAACTTTTCCCCCTCATTTTCATAATTTAAAGATGCAAGTAAGTGCTTACATTCGAAAGACTTTATATAATCCTTTTAATAGATAAAAGAGTAAGCAGAATTATTTATTCTAAAAAAATTGGAGGAAAAATTATGAACACTATTTTACTTATAAGCTTATTATCAATCTTAAGCTCATTAGCAATAGCATATGTTTCTTTTATTTTTGCTAAATCAGAAGAAGCAAAAATTGTTAATGAAATTCAAATTAAATATCCAAATACCATGTATTATGGATAAATAATTTAATCTTTTGACCATCTTTTCAATTGAGGGAAAACCTCATTCATCATTTTAGAAGCTTCTGACTTATCGATTTCAGGATGAACTTCAACCATCTTTTCAATGCAGAAATTCATCATCTCTTCCATAGTCATGTCAGAAGTGAATTCGCCATCTTTAAAGCAGTAGATGCAGTAATCCTCATTTTTTGATCCATCTGCATTGGTTCCAAAAAGCTCTTCAGTCATAGGCATAGCACAGGATTGACAGAATTTTTGATTTTCAAAATTTTCCATAATATCATTTCCAAAATAATTAATGAATATATTATGAAAATTAGTGCTAATATAATTTTTGATAGGGCATTAAAAAACTATTTTTAATGAAAATAATCATGATTATTATTCTTTAGAATCTTGACCATTAGGTCTGACCTTAACGAAAAATATTGAAAATCCTAATACAATCACAGAAATCAAAAGATATATTCCTAACTTAAATAAATCCACTTCATAGATCAATTGAGCTACACCAATAATCCACATGATAATCAACATTAATGGAAGAATATACTTAAGGGTGAATTTCCATTTCTTCCCAACTTTAATAGAGGAATTCTTATTTAAAACAGGAATTATTTCATCTATATCAAAATACCAAGTGAATATTATTGCCTGCAATGCTATTAAAATCAAAAATCCGAATTCATTGACAAAAGTATCAGTTACTTCAACTAAATAACTGCTAATTCCAGTTGAAAATAGCAATGATCCGAAACATGCTATGATAACTAAAACAGTAACTCCTTTTTTACGAGACCAGCCAAGTTTTTCACAAAGTGAGGACAATAATGGTTCAACTAATGCCAATGATGAAGTGAAACCTGCAAATAATACTGATAAGAACAGCAATGGCGCCATAATTCTTCCAACAGGACCCATTACATCAAAAATTTCCGGAAGAACAACAAAGATTAGGCTTGTCCCTTCAGTAATCAGTTCAGTTATAGGAATTGAATGTGTTACAGACATGTACCCTAAAATGGAAAATATTCCCAATCCTACAAATATCTCATAAATGGAATTGGCTACAACTACCATAAGCACATTGTCAATCAATCTTGTTTCTTCAGATAAGTAAGATGCATATGTATAGGCAATAGCTTCCCCCATACTTAAAGAGAACACTATTTGAGCAAATGCTGCAAGCCATATATTTATGTCCAAAAGCATATTCCAGTTTGGAGTAAACAAGGTTTTCAACCCTAAATCGAATCCGGGCAAGGTTAATGAGTAAAGAAGAATCACTGACATTATAATGAAAAGCAATGGCATTAAAATCTTTGATATCAAACCAATACCCTTATCAACATCATTGTTTGAAACAAACCAAAATAAAGCCCATAATATTATACATCCGAAAAAGGTAGGCAATATTATAGATCCTATACCCATCAAATCAGAAGATCCTCCGACGCTTGATGTGAAAAAGCTGGATGGATAAGTTCCCCATCCAAATGTAAAACTATTCAGGAAATATATGAAATCCCAGCTTAGAATAACCATATAGTAAATTGCAACGATGAAAACAAATATTACTAACATCCAAGCGATTATCTCAAATTTTGGATTGGTATCATGCAAAAGCTTTGAAAAGCTCTCTTTAAATTGGAATCCCAATCCGTATTCTAAAATTAAAAATGGAATTCCCATTACAACAATTGCAATGAAATATGGAATGAAAAAGGATCCTCCTCCATTATTGTAAAATACATAACTAAAACGCCAAATATTCCCAATACCTATTGTAGCACCCATCATTGCAAATACAAATGTTAGCTTTGAGCCCCATCCTGAATGTTTATTCATAGAATCACTTTAATTGAATAAAATTAGTAAAATCGTCTATAAAAATGTTATTATATAAGAAAATTCAAATTAATTTTGAAAACTAATATAATTTTTAGCAAATATGCTTTCTATGTTTATTTTATATATTTTTTTATATAATTCTTATGAAATCAATTTCATTTGAAAACACAACCCTATTTTGTAAAATTTATATACTATCTAAATTAAAAATAACTATATATTTTTTATAAAAAATAATTAAAAAGATAATTAAAAAGTTATTAAAAAAATATTTTGAATAATAAAGTGATTTTATGTCAGACGTATTATTAAAAACTACAGGGAAAATTATAGGACATTTCAATGCATTTAAAGGTTCCAGACCTGCATTTCATGGGGAACATGTTGTTATCGTAAGAGGAATAAGCCGTGACCCAATCGAAATTAATGAAATGGAAACTAAATTGGGAGAACTTGAAGATATTCTCAAGGCTAAAGAGGTTGATGTCTTATCAGATGAAGGTAATGAATTTGTAGAGAAAGTGGATTCTTACATTAGAGATGGTGAAGATGGTGGTGTAGCACCAGATAGCGGAGGATTGCTCAAAATGAAAGAGCAATTGGAAGCTATGGGATTGCATGTTGAATACAAGCTATTCTTGATGCCTAATGTAGGAACTTTTGTTGCTATCTGGAAAGACAAATCTGGATTTGGCCCAATGTATGTTGAAGTGACTGCCACTGAAAGAGATGAAATTGAAGAATAATGATATAGAAATAGAAATAAAACTAAAATAAAATAAATATAAATCATCTTCAAAAATAGGTGTAAAATGTCTAATATATCCAATATTGATTTTGAAAATCTCAGTCGTGACGACTTAATAGCTATTTTGGAATGCAAAAAAGAGGACATACTTGAAATCATGTCTTTAGCAAACTCTAAAAGAGAACACAATTATGTCACATACTCTAAAAATGTGTTCATTCCACTTACAAAGATATGCAGAAATGATTGTGGATACTGTGCATTCAAGCAAAGCCCAGATGACCCTGATGCAATCATATTGCTCGAAAGGCAAGAGGTATTGGCTACCTTAAGGGAAGCTGAAAAGTATGGCTGCAAAGAAGCATTGTTTACAATGGGTGAAGATGCAGACACCGAAGAGGCAGTTAAAGCAAAGCTGGATAAATTAGGCTTTAAAAACATGTGCGAATACATCTATGACATCTGCAAAATGACCGTTGAAGAGACTGAGCTTCTTCCACATACAAATGCAGGAAACTTCTCATATGAAGATATGAAAATGCTTAAGGAGTGCAATATCTCAATGGGAATGATGTTGGAAAGTTCATCTGAAAGATTGATGAATACAATAGCTCACGAGAAAAGTCCTGGAAAAAATCCTAAAATACGTCTTGAAACAATTGAAAATGCTGGAAAGCTAAATATTGCATATACAACTGGAATACTTATTGGAATCGGTGAAACAAAGGAAGAAATAGCTGATTCATTGCTTAAAATAAAAGAGCTTTGTGATAAGTATGGTCACATCCAAGAGGTAATCATTCAAAACTTTACCGTAAGCCCTGGAATCGAAATGGAAAATTATGAAGAGCCAAGTCTTTTGGATATGGTTAGAACCGTTGCAGCTGCACAATTGCTTTTCGATGAAGATGTTTCAGTTCAAGTGCCACCTAACTTAAACTATGAAACAAGCCAAATATTCCTTCTCTGCGGCACTGACGATTGGGGAGGAGTATCTCCACTTAGTGAAGATTATGTAAATCCATCATCTCCATGGCCAACTCTTGAAAAGTTAGAAAAACTAACCAATGATGCAGGATACGAATTAAAAGAGAGATTGGCAATATATGAAAAATACATAAACGAAAAATATATTGAAAATCCAGATTTACTGGAAAAAACAAAAAGAGCACAAGAAGAGATAGACCATAGCTAATCTCTTCTAATAATAATTATTTAAGAGATTGAAAAACAATCTCTTCGAATTTTATTTAATTTTAAATCTATAAAAATATTCTACCTAATTTTAAAAGTGATTTTGGATCTGCTTTGATAACCACCTTAACGATATCTGTTGTAGTTAGCTTTTCAAATTCCATTTCCTTGAATTTATGAGCAATCTTATTGATGTCATCATCATCTAAAGTCCATAGATACTCAGTGACTTTAGTGTATTTTTGCATTTCAGCACCCATTTCATCCAAATAGAGCTCTTCATACTTCTTAAGGAAATTACTGGAACAGTCCCCTGCCTCTAAGGCTTCTACTGCAACTTCACCAGCAAATCTGCCACCTAACATACCATTTGTGATTCCGCCACCAGTCAAAGGATTCACTTGACTTGCAGCATCCCCTACAAGCATGATGTTGTCACCGTACATTTCCTTGACAAGACCCCCCACAGGGTCTCCACCAGCATTCAATTCAACTGCTTGAGCCTCTTGGGTTGCATAACAGTTGTCCACTGCATCAACAAGGTATTCATAAGCTGATTTTCGAGCCATGTTTGTAATGATTCCAAGGCCAGCATTTACAACATCCCCTCCTTTAGGGAATAGCCAAAAGTATCCTCCAGGAGCTACACTGCCGAAATAGAACTCAAGATAATCATTTCTTTTCATTTTGGCATTGCACATTTCATATTGCACACCAGCAACCATATGCTGTGGCTTTATGATAGCATTTAATCCTGCCCATTTGGCTACATGGGACTCAGGACCATCTGCTCCAATGATGATTTTAGCATGAATATCATAGGTTTCACCCATTGATTCACAAGTGACAATGAATGTTCCATCTTCCTCTCTTTCAAGGCCTTTTGCTTGGGTCTTGATTCTGATTTCTGCTCCTTCCCTTGCAGCTTCTGCCGCCATATGCTTATCGAATACCTTACGTTCAAGCACATACCCTGCATCAGGCAAATCGATTTGGTCTTCACTTAACCAAATATCTGTTCCATCAGGAGCAACAAATCTTACACCACTGATTTCATTAGTAACCCAATGAGGATCCATTTCAAGGTCTAATTTATCAAAAATCTTCTTTGAAACCCCTTCAGCACATCTTTTAGGAAATCCGATTTCAGATTTTTTATCCATAAGGATTACTTTTGCACCTCCTTTAGCTGCAAATCTTGCAGCGGAAGAGCCTGCAGGTCCAGCACCAATTACCAATACATCAGTTTCAATCATGATAATCCTTCCTTAGAATACTTTTAAACACAATAACTCTTTTAAATATAAACTAATCATAATATTTTTCTTTGAATATATATAATTTTTTAATATACTCTTTTAATATAATTTTTTTATAAATCTTTTAATTAATCCTTGCATCAAGGACTATATGCTCTACACCAGGAGCATACCTTTTGATCCTTTGAATGTTCAATACTTCAACTTCTCTTTCTCCACATTCCCAAGCAATCTCTTTCACTCGCTCATATGGACGGGTTTCAATTAGCTTATCAGGAACAGTTTCATGATAATGGATTATTCCACCATCCTTGACACATTCCATTGCAGGCCTTAAGAAGTGATGAGTTGTTTTAACATATCCCATCAACACACGGTCGGCAGAATATTTAGGAGCTTCTATAGCACAGTCCCCTAAAATTGGAATCATCCTATCATAATTAGCCTTTTCATTGATTCTGTTTAATTCAATGTTTCTCTTAAGGAAATGATAGGAATTAGGATTGATCTCAATTGAGTAAATCTGTTTCGCTTGACTGTGAACACCAATAGGAATTGAAAAATAGCCAATACCTGCAAACATGTCCACTACAGTTTCACCATCTTTAACCAATTTAGCTATTCTGAGTCTCTCATTGTTATTGCCTTTTGCCCACATCACTTTAGATAGGTCTAAATTGAATAAGCATCCGTTTTCCTTGTGAATTGTTTCAGTATCGTTTCCATAAAGAAGACTAATTGTAGGTTCTCTTTTTTGCCCTTCAATACTATCAATCTTAACAATTGACTTTACATTATGTTTAGAGGCAATGGACTCGAAATCATTTTCACTGCCGCTGAACTTATCATCAACTATTAGGATATCTCCAATTTTCTTCCATTTCAAAAAATCACCAGGGAATTAACTGATTCATCATTCATTTCTTATTCAATAATTATAGTATATTTTAATAAAATAAAATATTTT
>NZ_JAFRJO010000058.1 GCF_017432245.1 Methanobrevibacter sp. | reverse complement strand
TTTTTAATTATAATCTTACTTTTTTTACAATTATTATCATTTCATTTTATAATTTAATTAAATTGAATTGATTTTATTATTGGGATTGTTAATCATGATTCATAATATCAGATATCGTGTCTTTATTTACGAAAATGAGGATAAAGATGAAGTTTTAGAAGCTCTTTTGAATATATTGCCTACTGCAGAACCTGAAGTGGAAGAGGCAGAAGGTCTTTTGGAAGAGAAAATGCTTATTTTGACTGGAACCGTTTCCAAAAAAAGGGAAACAAAAGAATTCCTAAACACTCTTGTGGAATCCATTGGAGAAGACCAATTGATTAAATTATATAATGATTTGGATAGGAAAATGGATGAAAAGGGTAATCTGTTCTTAAGGTTATCTAAAGAAAAGGCTTTGGAAGAAGAGTGGGAGATTCTCGATGGTGGAGACAGCATCCATCTAAAGATCAAAATAGCTGCTTATCCTGCTAAAAAAGAGGTTGCAATTAAGAAAATCTCTGAAATATTCCCTGAGAATATCAAGAATGATTAGAAACTATTTTAAACAGTAAAAATAAATTATAAAATATATTCTTTTTTATGAGTTATTTTAAAGAGAATTAATCAATATTGTTTAAATAAATTATTTTTATATAAATTATTTTTAAAAAGCGATTAAGGTAATCAAATGAAATTTTATGACTTGAATTTAAGAGGACAGAATTACGAAAATGACTTGGCTTTAGTCAAGGAAGCCAATAAGTTCGGTTGGGATTATCTTAATTTGAATTATTCTCATGACAATTTTGAAAAAGCTCTAGAATATAAGGATGATTTGATTGATGAATTGTCAAATATAGACTTCAATCAGACCTATAGGAATAAAAAAACTAATTTTGAGCATGCTGAGCTTTCTATGGGAATAAATATTCTCAATGCTGATTCCAATGAAATTAGAAAAATCATCAATAGATATCGCAATAAATCCAATTACATCAGTTGCTTAGGTGGAGACTTAAAGATCAATCGCAGTGTATGTGAAAACCGCAGAATTGATGTTTTGTCAAGACCTTACTATAAGAGAAAGGATTCTGGAATGAATCACGTCTTGGCAAAGGAAGCTCAAAGGAATAATGTAGCTATTGAATTATGCTTTAGGGATATTTTAAACAATCGCCTTAAATATAGGGCTCGTGTAATAAGCAGTTTTAAGGAAATAATGATGTTTCATCGCAAATTCAAGTTTCCTTTGATTCTAACAACAGATTCCAAATCAATTTATCATGTCCGCTCTACAAGAGACATTGCAGCTTTCTTCAAATCCATTGGGTTTAGTGATGAAGAAATCTATAATGGATTTTACTATTACCCTAAAAAGATTGTTGATTTCAATAAGGAAAGACATGACATGATTGTAAATGGTGTAAAACTTATTGATACCGATGATTTCACAGACACTTATGATAATATGGATAGTGATTTGGAAGAATTTAATGAATCTGAAGACTTTCAAGATGATTTAATTGATGATGATTTTATGGATGATGATTTTGAATTGATTGATGATATTGATGAGGTTTTGTTAGATGATGATTTTGAATTGATTGATGATATTCAAATTAAGGAGGATGAATATGAAGCTTAAGGTATTGCCTCCTACACTTAGGAAGAATCATCATTATTTGATTCTTGATATAAAGTCAGAAGTGGAAATTTCTATAGAGGATATGCTTTCATATAGCTGGGATGCTTGTATTAGATACTGGGGAGAGAACCATTCAAGCAACTTTGATTTATGGGTTATGAGACACTACCTTATTGAAGAAAGCACTCAAAATAATGAAGCTATTTTCAATTATAAGACAGTCTTAAGATGTGGGAGATCTTATGAAGATGATGTAAGGGTTGCACTGTCTACTTTAACAAGGCAAAATAAAAAAAGAATTGCCATCAACACAATTGGAGTTTCAGGAACAATCAAATCTGGAATTTCTAAATTTATTGAAGATTAGTTTTCTTAAATTAATTTTATTTTTTATATTTTTTAAAAAAGATTTCATACCCTTTTATTTTATATATTTTTTAAAAAATGGGTTTTAACTTTTTTTATTATTTTTAATTATTCTTAAAAGAGTTTTAAATATTTTAGAAAATTTTTGTAAAATCTAATTAATTTATAAAAAAATAGCAATGAATCCATCAATGATGGATTCGAAATTTAAATATTTATTCTTGGATTATTTTTTTAATCAGCTATTTTAGGGAAAGGAAGTCTAGCATTTGGCTAAGTCCCCATCTGAACATCAATACTCCATCACCATTTCCATTCAATGCAGCTTGCGCATCTGTTTTAAGTGCATTATAAGAAAGTTTGGTAACATCAGCATCTGATTTATATGATTGTAATCCCACCCAAACTTTTGCTCCTTTAGAGTTTGTTTTATACCATTTTGTAGTAGTGGTAATCCAAGTGCTATTCTTATGATAATTGCCTTTATAAATCATTGGCATGACTATATCCATATATTTACTTATCACTGAGTAGTCTTGACCATAATAATAAGCGCTACTGGTTTTTTCTGGCATAATGGATGCAGAAAGAATGGTTTTTGGATGTGAAGCATGAAGTGCATTGCATGCTCTTTTCACAAAGGTGCTTATTGCATTGGTTGATCCTTTAGTTTTGTAAGCGTTTCCAGGATATCTTAAATAATCAAAGTGAATGCCTGAAACACCTTTTACACTTGCATAATGTTTTGCCTTGGCAATTATTTTATCAAATTCTGCATAATTTGGAGCGCCATTCTTCACTGGGTTTATCCAAGTTGAACCATAATGGAATGTTTGCATCCAGATATGGACTCTTATGCCTAATTTGTTTGCATTGCCAATCCAGTTCTCTACTGTGGATTCGCCATGCAATGTTAATGCTTGGAAATTTAGGAATATGTCAGTGGTTCCTTTATTTGCAAGGAGATTAAGATCTACTTTTTTCATGTTTGATCCGAATAACCAATATCCAAATCCATTGAAATCCCTTTTCTCAACAGAGATTTTTTGCTTATTTGAACTTGGGGCATAGTAATTGTCACCGGCAAATGAAAAGTGTACAGTGGTATTGCCTGGGCGTACATTTGCAGTGAATTTAGCAATTCCATTAGCATTTGTTGTAGCTTGATAATTTACATTGTTAACTGTCAATTTTAGAACTTTATTTGCTAATCTGTTATTGTTCAAATCAGTTAATTGGACATAATAATACTGAGGGCCTTGGTAGAATGAATCGGAACTTCTCCAAGTAATATTTGTTCCAGTTCTTTCCCTAACGGTAATGTTTGTTTTTCCGCTTGCAGCATTTACTTCAGAGTCCCCATTAAATTTATAAGACATTTCATAATTGCCTATTCTCATTCCAATTGTAAGATAAGCGATACCTGAATTATCTGTTACTCGAGTGTAATTCATATTTTTCACGCTTATTATGATTTTCCTATCTGGTATTGCAAACCCGCTTGCAGTTAATTTTACTTTAAATTTTGTCTTTGCACCATATCCGAATACTTTAGTGCCCACTGCATTTAATTTAGAACTTTTATTAGGCAAGATGATTACTTTACTCTTAGCGCTTGATGCCTTGTAGTATTTGTTTCCTGCGAAGTAATATTTTACAGTGTAAGTGCCCTTTTTTAATTTAGGGAGAGTTAAGATTGCAACACCTTTGGAATTAGTCTTTTTCTTGTATGATTTACCATTGACAACAAATTTAACTACTTTTCCACGGCCAGGCGCATAATTAAATTGATTATGCAAAGTAACTCTAATCACTTTTTTATCACCAATAAGGAATATGTAATTCTTTGCTAAAAGTTTAGTTTTAGCTGTTTTCACAACTTTGACATAATTGACTTTACTTAAGCCATCAATATTATAGGAAACTATTTTGTAGGTTCCTTTCTTAAGATTTATTAAGGATAAGCTTGCTACACCATTGCCGTTTGTTTTCACTTTGTAAGTTTTGCCATTGATCTTAAATTTAATATGTGTGTAAATAAAGGGTTTTCCATTATTAGTTAGGAAAGTAGCTTTGAATCTTCTGGCATCTTTTACAACTTTAGAAATATCGCTTGATTTGATGGTGCTTAAAATTTTTACAGTTGATGTCATTTTAGTGCCGCTTGTAAGATCCTTAACTAATATTTTATAAGTTCCTACATTTGCATTAATTGACAGTGAGACATATCCGTTTTTATCAGTTGTTCTATTGTAAACCTTATTATTGAATGTAATTGAAACAAGTCTATTTGGAATAGCATTTCCATTCTCATCCACCAATCTGGCAGAGTACTTAGCAGTTCCCTTATAATATTTAGTAAGGTCTTTAGCTGTAATGCTTACTGTTTCCTCCTCAGGTTCTGTTGTATCATCGCTTGTTTCATCATTGCTTGTTCCATCATCATTTGTTTCATCATTAGAGGAATCATTGGAATCCCCTTCATTTAAAATTGTATCTTCACCGATATTCCCAATTTCATTATTGTTTATATCACTTTCAATAGCAGTATCTAAACTTTCTCCATCATTTAGATTAATATTGTCACCTTCACTTGCTGAAACACTTGAAATTGAAAGGATTAAAGCAAATATCAATAATGTGATTAAAATATTTTTCTTACTAAAAATAGTTTTTCCAATGCGCATAAATAGTCCTCAATCCTGGCTTTTATTCATTTTCCTTATTTTTAATCATATGTTATTTTTTTGAATAAAAGCTTAATATTTTTATAAATATAGTTTTATTTTTTATTTTTTATTTTATTTAATGTTTTTCTATTTTTTTTATTTGGGCTTATTTTATCTTTTTAGGCAAAATTTCGCCTTTTTTAATAATATTCCAGTTCTTTGAATTAAGATAATATGGATCATGTTCATAAAAAATCATAAATAAATCATTACATTTATAAGTAACTTTATAATAATATATTATTGACAGAAATATCAATAAAATACATATTACCAAATAACAGAATGTTTGGTTTATTTTTTAAGATTAATTTGAATTTGTTTAAATGCAATTGTTTAATGAAAATTACAGTTAAAATTTTATATTTTCTTTTTAAATAACTGTGATTTTGAAATAAGATGAAATAAGATAGAATAAGTAAATATTAAATAATTCAGTATTTGATTTAAATTTCATTTAAATCTTTTAATTATTATTTAATAGATTATAAACATCATTGCTTAGCTTAGATAAATTGGATTGATTTTAAATAAAATATGTAATTTATTAAGTAATTTGTTTGTGAAATTTAAAATTTTAGAAAAAATAGGTGATATTAAATGCAACCTTTACAACAACAAAATGCTGGATACGACAGAGCAATTACTGTATTCAGTCCAGATGGAAGACTTTTCCAAGTAGAATATGCAAGAGAAGCTGTAAAAAGAGGAACCACCTCTTTAGGTCTTAAATCCAAAGAAGGTGTAGTTCTCATTGTAGATAAAAGAACTGTAAGCAGATTAGTTGAAGCAAAATCTATTGAAAAAATATTCCAAATCGACAATCATATCGGTGCTGCTACCTCTGGTCTTGTAGCTGATGCAAGAGCATTGATTGAAAGAGCACGTATTGAGTCTCAAATTAACAGAATAACTTATAATGAACCAATTCTCGTTGGAGGTTTAGCTAAAAAAATCTGTGACATGAAACAAATGTACACTCAAAATGGTGGTGTAAGGCCTTTCGGTTCAGCACTCATCATTGGTGGAGTGAATGGTGATGACGTTAAATTATTCGAAACAGACCCAAGTGGAGCTTTAATTGAATACAAAGCAACTGCTATTGGATCTGGTGTACAAGCAGCTATGGACGTCTTTGAAGAAAGATATGATGATGACATTAGCTTAGAAGATGCAATCAGCTTAGGTTTAGATGCACTTTATGAAGCTACTGAAGGCAGAACTACCGCTCAAAGCGTTGAAATAGCTGTCATTGAAGTAGATACTCAAAGCTACAGAAAACTTTCTGATGATGAAGTATCTGAGTATGTCGAAGCTCTTCTTGAGAGAAATGCTGAAGAAGAGGAAGAAGAATCTGAGGAAGAGGCTGAAGAAGTAGTTGAAAAAGAAGCAGATGAAACTGCAGAGGCTGAAGCTTCCGAAGAGACTTCTGAAGATGTAGTCGATGAAAATGTTACTGAAGAAAGCGATGGTGAAAAAGATTCTGAAGAGTAAGGCTTTAAGGGAAACTGCAAAGTTTGGCGTAAAGCTAGTTCTTTCAGAAAAAGTCTTAAGCAAACATAAACATTTAAGGATGATCGTTAAGTATATCTAATAAAACTTACTGGTTTGAAAAAGCCCTAAGTTTTCTAAAATTATTTAACTATCTCTTAAATTTTTATATTTTAATTTTTGAGTTCATTTTGAACTCATTTTCATTTTTACATTTTTATTAATGTATTTAAATTTTCATACATTTTTTATTTTTTAAATGTATTAAAAGATATCAAATTAATTGGTTTTTGGTGAGTAAGCATGGTAAATGTAGATGATGCTATTATTGCAAGATTAGAATCTTTTGGAGAAAAATTTGAAATTTTAGTTGATCCTGATTTAGCTGCAGACTTTAGAAATCCAGATAATGAAAAAGAAATTGAAATTGAAGACATATTGGCTGTTGAAGAAATATTCAAGGATTCCAAAAAAGGAGATAAGGCTTCTGAAGAAGCTATGGAAAAGGTATTTGGAACAACTGATGTTTTGGAAGTGGCTAGCCAAATTCTTAAAAAAGGGCATGTTCAATTAACTGCTGAGCAGAGAAGACAAATGCAAGAGGACAAGAGAAAACAGGTTATTGCCAAAATAGCTAGAGAAGGTATTAACCCTCAAAACGGTCTTCCCCACCCTGCAATGAGAATTGAAAATGCAATGAATGAGGCAAAAGTTAAAGTCGATGCATTTAAATCTGTTGATGAACAGGTTCAAATAGCTTTAAAAGCAATTAAAGTTTTAATCCCAATTAAATTTGAAAAAGTTAAAATGGCTGTTAGATTGCCAAGCACAGCGGCAGGTCAAGCCTATTCTGCAATTCGCCCATTTGGAAAAATTGTAAATGAAGAATGGCAACAAGATGGTTCTTGGATTGGAATTGTGGAAATGCCTGGTGGTCTTCAAGATGATTTTAATCATAAAATGGCTTCTATCTCAGGAGGAGAAGCTGAAACTAAATTAATAAATTAACTATATGTTTCAATCTATGGCAATAAATGGCTATGGATTTTAATTTGATTAGAGAATAAGAGACTAATTGAATTAACTTATAGGTGTTTTAATTTAGGTGTGTAGTTGAATTTAATATACTCTTATGGGAAGTATATGTATGATATATGTGAATGAAAAAGATTTAGTTGTTCCTGGAGAATTATTAGCAGAGGATGATTATTATCCAGGAAGAGGAACCTTTGAAGATGATGGAAAAATATGTTCCAAACTCTTAGGTTTAGTTTCTTTAAGAAATAAGAAAATTAGTGTAATTCCTTTGAAAAGCAAATATCTTCCTAAAAAAGGAGATGTGGTTATTGGTAAAATCGATGATGTCAGATTTTCAATGTGGGGAGTAGACATTAACTCACCATACTCTGGTATCTTGCCTGCATCTGAAGTATTCGGAAGAGAGAAAAAGGAATTAAGTAGAGTATTTGATATCGGGGATGTTCTTTTCTTAAGAATCGTTGATGTTGATGAAGTTAAAAAGGTTAAATTAGGTTTAAAAGGCCGTGGAATGGGCAAATTCAAAGGTGGAGTTATCGTAGATATCGCTCCAACCAAAGTACCTCGTTTAATTGGTAAGAAAGGTTCCATGATCAACATGATCAAGGATAAAACCGGCTGTAAGATTGTAGTCGGTCAAAATGGTCTTGTTTGGGTAAAAGGTAATGAAGACATGGAACAAATCGTTAAAAACATTATCAAGTTAATCGAAAAAGAAGCTCATACATCTGGTTTAACTGATAGAATTAAAAACAAGCTTTGTTTACTTATTGACGGCGAATTGCCTCCAGAAGAGGAAGAAGTTGAAGAAGTAGAGGAAGAGATTGAAGAGGATGCATTCGAAGATGGCTTGAAAAAACCTGAACTTCAAGATTTCAGAGATGAGGTCGAAAAGGAATTAGCTGAAGAAGGATTCATTGACGAAGACTCAGAAGAAGACTTAGATGATGATTCTGAAGATGATGAATTTGAAGAGGACTTAGAAGACTTCAATGATGAAACTGAAGATTACGAGGATATTGATGAAGAAGACTTAGATGATGAGGATTCTGAAGAGGAAGATAAAGATGATGATTTAGAGACTTCAGATGATGACATCGAAGACTTTGAAGACGATATCTCTGATGAGGAATTGGAAGATGTAATCTCTGATGCTATTTCTGAAGACGGAGATGAAATTGTTGAAGAATCTGAAGACGAAGAAGATTCTGAAGATGATTCTGAAGTTGAAGAAGATTCTGAAGATGATGAAGATTTAGATGATTCTGAAGAGGAATCTGTTGAAGAATCTGAAGATGAAGAAAACATTGAAGAAGATTCCGAAGAAAGTCCAGAAGAGGAAGATGAAGAAGCTGTTGAAGAATCTGAAGATGAAGAAAATGAAGACGAAAATGAAGAGACTTCAGAAGATGATTCAAAGGATGAAAAATCCAAAAAGCCTAATTTCATGGACACTTATGAATACATCAATGAGCAAAAAAAGAACAATAAATCTTCTTTTGATTTAAGTCGTGCAGATAATTCTAAATCTCCTACTTTAAACATTTCACAAGGAAGAGGTATTTAAGCTGTTGAATTTAAAATTTAATAATTATTGTTTGTATTAAATGATTAATGATTAATGTGATGCAAGAAGAGGTGTTTTTTATTATCTCAAATGACAAAGAATTAAGAGCTGATGGAAGAGCTTATGATGAGCTCCGTCCAATTAAAATTGAAGCTGGAGTCTTGAAAAGAGCAGATGGTTCTGCTTACTTGGAAGTTGGTGGAAATAAAATTTTAGCATCTGTTTATGGTCCTAGAGAATCCTATATCAGACGTTTATTAAAACCTAATACTGGTGTAATTAGAGTAAGATACAATATGGCTCCATTTTCAGTAGATGACCGTAAAAGACCTGGTCCAGATAGAAGATCAACTGAAATTTCCAAAATAGCTGCTGATGCACTCAGACCTGCTTTAATGTTGGAATCTTTCCCAAGATCTATGGTTGATGTATCAATTGAAGTTATTGAAGCAGAAGGTGGAACCCGTTGTGCAGGAATTACCGCAGCTGCTGTTGCTTTAGCTGATGCAGGAATTCCAATGAAGGATATTGTAGTGGGCTGTGCTGCAGGTAAAGTGAATGACCAAATTGTATTGGACTTATCTGAAAAAGAGGATAAGGAAGGACAAGCTGACGTTCCTATCGCAATCATGCCAAGAACCGGTGAAATTACTTTACTCCAAGCAGACGGTAACTTAACTGAAGAAGAATTTGAAGAAGCTTTGGATTTAGCTATGGAAGGATGTATGAAAATTAGCGAACTCCAACATGAAGCTTTAAAAAACAGGTATAGTTCTGAATAGGTTGTGAAAATATGGATATTGTACCAGAAATTACTAGAAGAAGTATTACAAGACTTATAAATGATGGTAAAAGAGCTGATGGAAGAGCTTTTGATGAAAGAAGAGATATTTTCATTGAACCTAATGTGATTGAAAAGGCAGAAGGTTCTGCAAGAGTTAAATTAGGTGACACCCAAGTTATTGTAGGTGTGAAACCAACTATTGGTGAACCATTTGGTGACACTCCTAATTTAGGTGTATTAATGACTAATTGTGAACTATTGCCAATGGCTGCTCCTGGATTTGAACCAGGTCCACCTAGCCCTGAATCCATTGAGCTTGCTCGTGTAGTAGACCGTGGAATTCGTGAAAGTGAATTAGTGGACTTGGAAAAGCTTTGTATTGAAGAAGGCAAAAAAGTATGGATGCTTTTCATTGACTTACACGTTATTGATTACGATGGAAACTTATTTGATGCATCTAATCTTGCTGTAATGGCAGCTTTAATGAACACTAAATTGCCTGTTGCTGAATACATTGATGATGAAGTTGTATTGTCTGAAGATGAAACCATGGATTTACCTATCAGAGACAAATTGGCTTTATCCACCTTTGTAAAAATCGGTGATGGCTTGATTTTAGATCCTTCTTTAGAAGAGGAAGAAATCTTGGAAGCTAGAATAACCATTGGTGTTACTGATGAAGGAAACCATGTCTGTTCTATGCAAAAAGGTGGAGAAGCACCTTTAACCAGGGATGAAATCCTTGATGCTGTACATATGGCATTTACCACTAAAGACGATTTATTAAGTAATTTAGACTAGTTTGGAACTAATCCTTACTAGTTTTAATATTTTTTATTTTTCTATTAATTTTTTATTTCTTATAATTTATTTTCAATTTTATTTTTATTTTTAAAAATCCTTTGAATATAAATAATTATTGTAAAAAATGGTTTAATTTAATGTTAAATTGTAAATTTAAAGATTTATTTAAATCTAAAATAAAAAACAGCTATTTTTCTCAAATTAAAATATCTAAAAACCATTAACTTTATATACTTTCAAATACTATATTATATTATTAGTTAAGTTTATAGCCTAATTGCTGTAATGGCTTTATACTTTTAACGAATTCTCTTTATTTTAATTATTATTTTAGTTTTATAATTAGTAAAGCAGATTTTTTTATTTAATCTTACAATTTAAGACAAGAGTATGTCTTATCACTATCATATTTATTGTTTATCATGTGAAGGATTAAATAATATTTCAGATTAAGCTTTGTAGGTGTTGAAGCTTAATAACTTATTTAATTAATTCAATTTTACTGGAGATATTTTAAATGGCAAGAACAAAAAAAGTAGGTATTACTGGCAGATTTGGTGCTAGATACGGAAGAAAAGCAAAAAGACAAGTTAAAAAGATCGAAGAAAACATGAAAAAGAAACATGTTTGCCCTAAATGTGACAGACCTTACGTAAAAAGAGTAAGCGCTGGAATTTGGGAATGTAAAAAATGTGGTACTGTCTTTACCGGTGGAGCATACGTACCTGAAACTCCAATGGCAAAAGCTGCTACCCGTAACATTAAAAGAGTAGTTGGAGGAAACTAATTGTACAGATGTCCTGAATGTGGAACTGAAGTGGACCATAAAGGTTACATGGAAAATAAATGTCCTAAATGTAGATATAGGATTTTATTTAAAAAAGTTCCAGAAGTTAGAAAACCTGTAAAAGCAAGATAGTTATTAATATTTTTTATTAGTAATTAATTCTTTAATTATCTTTAATAACTATTTGGCTTATGGCAGTCGCAATCACTGCTTTCATTCCTATTTTTATTAGCTATTTAGTTATTTTAGCTGCTAATTTTAATATTAATATATTAAAATTAGTTTTTTATACTTTTCACTAATTTTATGCATTTTCAATTCTAATTCTTATTTAAATTATATAAAAAGAGGATTATCATGCTTATTTCTACATCAAGAAAACCATCTCAGAAAACAAGAACTTTCTGCAAGAATTTTTCCCATGCCTTTGGTTTTGACTATACCAATAGGGGAAAAAGCAGCTTAAGGGATTTGCTTATTAAAGCAAAGCAATTAGGTCATGACAGTCTTGTTTTAGTGTATCAGATTAAGGGAAATCCAAGCAAATTGACTTTTTATGACCTTGAGGCAAATGAGAAATTGGCTTTGCTTGTTTCTGTAAACACTACAAATGAGCGTCTTCACATCAGTCCTAAGGATTTGAAAATCAGATCCACTGTAAGGGAACTGGATGTTTTGGCTGAAGTCTTAGGGATTGAAGTTACTACCGAGCCTCAAGACTCAAATTACATTAGGATATCCTATGCTGATTATGATGATGACAAGAACTTTGCAATTCTCTATTTTGTAAATAAGAAAGGAGAACAAATAGATTTCCAAATAAACGTTAAAAAGATAGTTGAAAATTAGATAGAAATTTTTAGGAGAGATTCATATTAGTGAAAGTGATATATTAAAGTCAATCAATAGTGACATTGTCATTGATTTTGACACAGAAAAGCAAGCTAAAATAGTTTACGATTCAATATTGCTTGAATTTGAGACTTCTCCTGATTACAGATCTTCCATGGATTTGAAATTGGATAAGAATTCTATCATAATCACAATAGATGCAGAAGATGCAACATCATTTAGAGCATCCATCAATTCAGCTATCAAATGGATTAAATTATCTGTTGAGATAAATGAATTGACTGAAACTTAATTATCAATCAATAGTTTTAAATATTTAACTAATGATATATTATACTATAATGATTTATTAGCTAATTATATTGAATAATTAAAAATTAAACTAATATTATTATAAAAAAAAGATTAAAGGTGAAAATATGGAAATTCCACAAAATATACAACATCAATTAAACCAATTCCAACAATTACAACAACAAGCTCAAGCTGTAACCATTCAAAAACAAAACGTTGACATTCAATTAAGAGAAACTGAAACCGCTCTTGCAGAACTTAAAAAGACTCCAGAAGGAGCTGAAGTATTCAAATCTGCAGGAAACTTACTCATTAAAGTTGAACGTAATGAAACATTAGAAGAGCTTGAAGACAAAGTTGAAACTCTTAAATTAAGACAACAAACCATGACCCGTCAAGAAGAAAGAGTCATGAAAAAACTTGAAGAAATGCAAGCAACCATCCAACAAGCTATGGGTGGAATTCAAGGATAAATAGATTAAATTTATTTTTTTCTATTTTCTTTTTTTATTTTTCATTTTTTTAATTCGTATTGTATAAAATAATTTTTTTGTTTTATTCAATCCATTAAATTTTAATTTTTTATTAATAATTTTTTTAAGGTGTTATCATGGTATCAAAACTTAAAGAATTATCTGAAGATGATCTTGAAGACATTTCAAATTTTTTATCTGAAACTATTGTGAAGAAAATCTCATCTTCAGTAAAGTCCCAAAAGGAAATTTTGGATATGGATGTAAGCATTGAAATTGATTATCCTAATGAAAAAGGGGAACTTGATGTATGGGCGTCAATAGAAATTGATACAGATGAGTTGTCCGATTTATCTAATGAAAGAATCGATGAAGTAATCGATGAGTCTTACTTAGAACTTGATGAATACATTAACGAACATTACAGATAATGAATTGAATTTGATTTCATTAAAATAGGTGAGAAAATGAGTAAGGTTATTGCAGTTTTTTTCAGTCCATCTGAAACTACAAAAAAAGTAGTTAGTCAAATAGCTAACAATTTTGATGAGGAAAGTGTTGTTTGTGACTTGTTGTATTTCAATGATGAAAAGAATTTTGAATCAGATGATATTGTTGTAGTTGGTATGCCTGTATTTGCAGGAAGAATTCCAAAAACCGCAAGGGATAGGTTATCAAAATTGACAGGTGACAATACTAAAGCTATTGCTGTTGTAAATTATGGAAATGCCCATGTAAGTGATGCATTGATTGAACTTGTTGACTTGTTGAAGGAAAACAATTTTGATGTAATCGCAGCAGCATCCACTATAAGCCATCATTCCATCTTTGATGGTGTTGCAGTTGGAAGGCCTGATGAGGCAGACATTGAAAAGATCAATGAGTTTGCACAAAAATGCATTGAAAAAATTGAAGCAGGCGGTTCTTTAGAATCAGAAATTCCAGGAAACAGGCCTTATGTCGACTATAAGCAGCTTCCATTTGTCGTAAGCTGTGATGAAGCAAAATGTGTATTTTGTCTTGAATGTGTGGGTGTTTGTCCTGAGAAAGCTATTCCAGATGATGATCCTGCAGATGTAGACCTTGACTTATGTTCAAGATGCACATCATGCATTAACATTTGCCCAGAAAATGCAAGAGCTTTCACTGGAGATGCATTTGAAGCAACAAAACCTAAATTTGAAAGTGCAAATGCAGAAAGAAAAGAGCTTGAATTCTATTATTAGATAAATGACTTTTCTAATTTTATTTTTTTTATTTATATTTTTACACTTTTTTTATTTCTTTTTATTCTTTTTCATATTTTATATTTTTATTTTAATTATTTTTATTTTAGTTATTTTTTAGTTATTTTTATTTCAGTTATTTTTTAGTTATTTTTATTTCAGTTATTTTTCAGTTATTTTTTTATTGATCTTTTGAAAATTTTTTAATATTTTATTTCTATTTCATAAAAATTATGATAGAATTATAAAAATTTCTTCACAATAGTATGATTTAATTTAAAATTATTAAATGAATACTTAATCAAATGAATAATTTTATTTATAAAAAATGATATAAATAATATTACAAAATGGATTAAGGTGCATTTAAATGAATAAAAAACTATTTGCTCTATTGATTGTAGCGATTTTAGCTATTGTGAGTATAGGGGCGGCCAATGCTTTTGATCTTGGAACTCTCCTGAATGGTGGAAATGTTGTAACTGTTGATGGAATAGATTTTAATCTCCCTGATGGTTTTGAGGAAATTGTAAGAAACAGCACAACAAAATATAACAAAACTGTTGATAATATAGCTTATTTCTCAGAAATAAAAAATTATAAAAATGGAAATGATACACTTACATTCAGTGTTTCTAAAAACCCTAGCCATAAGGCAACTGATGATACTGCTCGTCGTTATGGCGGTAATAGTGAAACCATTAATGGAGTTGCAGGTTATCTGGAGTATCATCCGGAAAATGTAACTAGATTTGTAAGTGGCAATTACATTTATACCATTACTACTTATCCATATTACACTTTTGCATATGCAAAAGATGATAAGTTGGTCGTTGTTTCTGCATCTGAAAAAGAATTTATATCTGAATCAGTGAGAGCTTAATATTTATTTTAGATTTAAAAATGTAGGTTTAAATTGCTTAAACCTATCATTATATTTTTTTGGCTGATTTTATTGGTTCTTTATTTAAAATAAATTTCATATTCTAATCTTTTTTTTAAAATTCCCTTTTTTTAAATTAATTTTTTAAAATTTCCTATTAATAATTAATTCGGCATTCCTTTTTAGAAAATTGAATTTCTAAAAATTTAAATATTACATTTTCTTAATTATTATATAATTCTAAAATTTAAACTAGAAAAATTAATTAAAAACATTATTGATTTTGATGATAATTATGATGGAAACTGATGTATTGGTAATTGGTGCAGGTCCTGCTGGCTCTGCTGCAGCTAAACATGCTGCTTTAGGGGGAGCAAGTGTAATATTGATAGATAAAAAATCAGAAATAGGAACTCCTAAAAGGTGTGCTGAAGGAATTTATGATCATGGTCTAAAATGGTTGGAGATTGAACCAGATCCTCAATGGGCTGTTCAGAGAATCAATGGAGGAACCCTAATTGCACCTGATAGAACAAGATTGACTCTTGATGAGACAATTTTGCCTGAAAAAGGTTATATCATTGAACGAAAAGTCTTTGATAAGTATATGGCTATGGATGCTGCAAGAGCTGGTGCAAAAATAATGGTAAAGACATTGGCAAAATCTATCATGAAAGATGAAGATTCTGAAGGTTCATTTTATGTAATCGATTGTGAACATATGGGTGAAATCATTGAAATAAAGGCTCGCATAGTAATTGCTGCAGATGGTCCTGAATCTAGAATAGCCAGGGCATTTGGAATAAACTCAATAACAAGTCCAAAGCATATGATGTCTGGAGTTCAATATGAAATGGCAGGTGTTGATTGTGAGAGAATGGATCTGATTGAACTTCATTTAGGGGCTTTTGCAAGTGGAGGCTATGCTTGGGTATTTCCAAAGGGAGATGATATCGCAAATGTTGGAATTGCAATATCTTCAGCAAGCAAAAAGCCAGCTATCGAATACTTAAATGAATTCATTGAATCATATCCTCCATTAAAGAATGCCAAAGCCGTTGAACTTAATGTAGGTGGAGATCCAATAGGAGGATTGATTGGACAAATATATAGCGATAACCTATTGGTTTGCGGTGATGCAGCAGGTCAGGTAGATCCAATCACTGGTGGAGGAATAATCTTGGGAATGCTAGGAGGAAAGACTGCAGGTCAGGTGGCTGCAAGAGCCATTAGAGACAAGGATTATTCTGCTGAAAGGCTTAAGGAATATGATGTTCTATATGATGAGTATACTCAAGGTGCTATTCCTAAATTGGCTATTGCCCGTGATGTATATCTTTCTTTAAGTGATGATGATTTGAATAATATTATTCATGCATTTGTAGGGCTTGATTACAAGAATATGACTCCAAGTGATATTTTAAAAGTATTTCTAAAAATATCTCCACGTCTTGCTTTAAAGTTTACAAAGTTATTTAAGATTCTATTTTAATCAATAATCTATTTTTTATTTTTCTCTTTTTTCATATTTTTTTTAAAAAATAATATTTTCTTAATAATTTTTAAAAAACATACAATTTTTTTAAATTTTATTCAAATCAATTAAAATTTATTATTTTTCAAGTAAACTTTATATACTATAAAGTATAAAATATGTTTAAGGGTTCATTCTCTTTATTTTTAATCTTAGCTAGTATTTTTAAACACAATATGAATAAGAAAAGAGATGAATTCTCTTTTCTTTTCTCCCCATTTTATTTTTTTTATTATTTTCACTGCTTTTATTATCATTTTTATCTTTTAAATTAGGGCTTTTTTCACTCTCACAATTGCTGATTTTTAAGTTATTTGATATTTTTCTTACACATCTATTTTAATAAGTAAAATGAACAAATATAATTATGCTTTTAAACACTTACTTAAGATTTAATGATTGCTGGTGTTGCAATGAAAGAAAGATTGGACAAATATTTGGTAAGCAATGGATTTGCAAATACAAGAACCAAGTCAAAGGAATTGATTAAATCCAATAATGTAAAGGTAAATGACAAGATAGTTACAAAAGCAAGCTACATGGTCAAAGATCATGATAAAATTGAAATAATAGATAGCAGTTCTCTTAAATATGTATCCCGAGCAGGATTAAAGCTTGAAGGAGCTATTGAATCCTTCAATTTGGACTTAAACAATAGGAGCATTATGGATATTGGATCTTCAACTGGGGGATTTACTGACTGCTCTTTAAGGAATGGCGCTAAAAGGGTTGTTGCCATTGATGTAGGAACTGACTTGATGGCAGATTCCCTCAGAAATGATGAAAGAGTGGAATTGCATGAACAGTTGAATTTCAAGAATGCCCCAAGTAACTTATTTGAGGGCATAGATATGATAGTCTCTGATGTATCATTCATCTCCTTAAAGCATATCATTGATAGAATAGCTATTGAAGATGAGGATTTTGAATTGGTTTTTCTTATTAAGCCCCAATTTGAATGTGGAAAGGAATTGGCTAGTAAATTCAAGGGAATAATCAGTGATAGGGAAGTTCATAAGGATGTGATTCTTGACATAATCTCCTATTTCAAGAGTCATGATTACAATATCATCAATTTGGATCTTTCTAAAATTCAAGGAAAAAGCGGCAATATGGAGTATTTGGGACATTTCAAAAGAAATGTGGAATCACTTGAAATTGATGTTGACAGAATTCTCGATAAGGCATTTCCTGAAATTTGATATTCTCTTTTTTAAATTTTTATTTTTTAATTTTTACATTTTTTAATTATTTTTAACTTTTCCAACCTTAAAAGTATTATTTTTTTAAATTTAGATTTTTAGAAAGTATTATTTTTCTTAATTTTCATTGCTTAAAAATGCTCTTTCTGTAATTTAATATTATTTTTTTATTAATAAGTAATATTTCTTATAGAAATATTTATATAATTTATAAGCGAAATAATAATTTAGGTTTACCTAATTCTTATTTAAACTATGATTATGGCTAATTTTTTTATATAATACATTATTAAATAAGTAAATTATAAAAAGGATAAATAATTAGCTTGAATTGAAATATAAGGTTAAAATAAGAGTTTTAGGAATATAATTAATATTTTTATTCAGTCATTGAGAAGGTAAAATGGGGAACGACACTAATTCTAAGTTTAATTCAGATGAGGAAAAATCAACCGATAAAGAAAGTTCATACTACAAGAATGTTCTATTGATTGGAAGTCCTAATGTAGGGAAGAGTTTAACATTCAATAAATTGACTGGTATGACTGCAATGGTTTCCAATTATCCTGGTACTACTGTAGATATCGATGAAGGTAATTTCACCTATGAAAACAAGACAGTCCATATTACAGACCCTCCAGGACTTTATGATCTTAATACAATCACAGAAGAGGAAAGAGTAGCTAAATTATTAGTATTGGATGGGCAGTTTGACCTGATGGTTCATGTAGTTGACGCTAAAAACATTGAAAAGTCAATTGACCTTACATTGCAGTTGATTGATGCGGGAAAAGATGTTATCTTAGTCTTAAACATGATGGATGAGCTTGAAAAGATTGGAGCAAGTATTGATGCTGAAAGCTTGTCCCATGACCTCGGAATCCCTATTGTTTTGGCTGCAGCTGCAGAAAACAGGGGATTGGATGAATTGAAGCATGCAATTGTAAACTATGATTCAATTGAAAACCAGTTACTAAGTGAATCAAAAACATTGTTGGATGTAGATTATGGAAGGGCTATTGAAATAGCTATTTCTGAGATAAAAAACAATATTAATGAAACTTATCCTGTTTCTAAAAGATATTTGGCTGTTTCTCTTCTTGAAGGTGATGAAGACAGTGAAAACCTTGTAAAAGAAAAGGAGGATTATGCTGTCTTATCAAAGGTTATTGATGCTCAAAAAGCCAAATTTGATCAGCCAGTCAAGTATTTGACTAAGCTTAGGCTTGCTGATTATGCTAAACACATCAAATCAAATTACACAACAATAGATAGTATAAATGTTCAAGACAAGGATAGTTTAGGTGAAAAGTTAAGCAGAATAATGATTCACCCAATATATGGACTAATCATACTTGCCTGTGTACTCTACTTTGGTCTTTATCTGATAGTTGGAGTGCTTGGAGCAGGTATTCTTGTAGACTTCTTGGAAAACACAATCTTTGGTCAGTACATTAACCCTGCAGTAACTGCAGTGGTTGTTCAATACATTCCATGGGTACCGATCCAAAATCTTTTTGTTGGTGAATACGGTATTGTCACCCTTGGTTTAACCTATGGTTTCGGTATCATCCTGCCAATTGTATCTCTATTCTTTATAGTATTTTCAATACTTGAAGACAGCGGGTACCTTCCAAGACTTGCTTTGCTAGTTGATAATGGATTTAAAAAGATAGGTTTGAGCGGTAGAAGTGTAATTCCATTTGTGCTTGCAGTTGGCTGTGGAAGTATGGCAACAATGGTTACAAGAACATTGGAAACAAGAAGGGAGCGTAATATTGCTACAATGCTTATGGCACTTACAATTCCTTGTTCTGCTCAATTGGGAGTTATTATGGCTCTTTTATCCCAACGTCCAAAATCCATCTGGATTTGGCTTGCTGTAATTGTATTCAACTTTGTTGTAATAGGTTTCCTTGCAAAAAGATTCGTTCCAGGGGCACAGCCAAGCTTCTTTATGGAATTGCCTCCTTTAAGATGGCCTAAATTGTCTCATATCATTAAAAAGACTTGGACACGTCTTGTAATGTATATCAAGGAATTGATTCCAATTTTCATATTGATCAGTGTTATCATTTGGGCCCTTGACTTATGTGGTATTTTCCAATGGATTATTGCTTGCATCAGTCCTGTAGTAAATGCAATTGGTCTTCCAACATCAACAAGCTCTTCATTTGTACTTGGATTCTTTAGAAGAGACTTTGGTGCAGCAGGACTTATGACAATTCAAAATCAATTGACAGGAGTTCAATTGCTTGTTGCATCTGTCACATTGACTTTATTCTTGCCTTGTGTGGCTCAATTGATGATTATGATAAAGGAAAGAGGAGTGAAATTAGCTGGTTTGATTGCTGTAATGAGCATAGTACTTGCATTTACAATGGGTTTTATAGTAAACCTAATTTTAACTAGTTTACATGTGGTTTTATAATTTTTAAGGATTTAATCGTTTAATATTGATGGGGTTTTGAAATGGATGAAAATAAGATAAAAGACCAAATAATCAAATGTGAATTCTGCGGTTTCACATTTCAAAAGTGTGATGGAATTAGTTGTGATTCATGCCCTATTAATTGCAAAACAGTAAAATGTCCAAATTGCGGATATGAGATTCTGCCAGAGTCTAAATCATATAAGTTTATGGAAGACAGTTTTAGAAAGATTAAGAGCATGATTAAATAGTTTCTAATAATTTTAGTGTTTAAAAGATTAAAAGCATGATTTAAATAGTTTCTAACAATTTTGGTGTTAAAAATGGAAAAAAGGGAAATAGAACATTATTTGCGTGATATTTGGGTTAGAGAATTTGAAAAGGAAGAGAAATTGGTCATTGATGAATTTGATAGTGATGATATTGAATTATTGGCTAAAAAGGAATATGTTAAAATCGATGATGGCTTTGTTAACTTGACTGAAGAAGGGGAACGTTTGGGAAGGTCATTGGTTAGAAAACATAGGATTGCAGAAAAGGTTGTAGCAGACTTGTTTTTAGCTGATATGGATGAAATGGAGGAATTGGCTGACCAGATTGAGCATGTAATGAGTGAAGAGGTTGAAGACAATATCTGCAGAATATTGGGAAACCCTGAAAATTGTCCTCACAACAATCCAATCCCAAAAGGAGAGGAGGATAAGGATTTAGGAAACGAATATTCAGTGCCTTTAGTATCATGTCACAGTGGAGAATCAGGTGAAGTTTCCCATATCAAAACAGAAGATGCTCGTAAATTGAGAAAAATCATGAATTTAGGACTTATTCCAGGTTCTAAAATCTGTTTAATCCAAAAATTCCCTAATTATGTGTTCCAATTGGGAAACACTCAACTTGCTGTTGACAAGGAATTGGCTAACGAAATATTTATAAAATTAGATGAATAATTTATAATTATCAAAAATATGGTACTTATGGTGAAAATATGTTAGAGATTATTCCTGTTTTAGATTTAATGAATTCTGTTGCTGTATCCGGTAAAAGCGGTAATAGAGACACTTACACTCCTTTACAAACCATTTATGCATCTTCATCTGATCCTGTGGAAATAGCCAACTCATTAAAAAGGGCTAATGCAAAAGAGATGTATATAGCTGATTTGGACCTTATTGAAAGAAATGGAAATCATAATATCTATAAGATTAAGGAAGTCAATACCATTTTGCCTGTTATTGTGGATGTAGGTGTAGACAATTTAGAGACATTTGAGTTCATGCTTGATTTCGCTTATAAAATCATTGTAGCCACTGAAACCTTAGAATCAATTGAAGAGCTTGAAAAGATCTTTGATAAGTATCCAAAGGAAAGAATCATTGTAAGTGTGGATGTAAAGAACAATGAATTGTACACTAAGAATATGGATTTGAATTTGGAAGGGTTCAAGGAAGTTTTAAGAAGAATTGATCCAAATGAAATAATCTTGCTTGATATCTCTTCAGTTGGAACAGAAGCTGGATTCAACAAGGAACTACTTGACAAGTTTGATGAATTCAAGGACAAAATAATCTTAGGCGGTGGAATCACTAAAGATGAGATTCCTTTAATCAATGAAATGGGAATCAAAAAGGCTTTGGTTGGAACTGCTTTGCATAAAGGGGAAATAAATATTAACAATTTCTGATTCTTTTTTTAATCTTTAATTTTTAGCTATTTTTTCTGCTTAAATTTAAATATTAAATGAAATAAATTATTATATAATTGTAAAAAATGATTATTGTGATATAATGGCAAATGGATTTATTATTATATTTTCTCATATCTTACCTTTAATAATAGGATTTTTCAGCATTTTATTAATCATTAATGGAATAATGGATGAACAAAAGCACATTACTGCTTTAGGGATAGGTCTTTTCCTACTAGCAGCTATAGGTCCATTCTTTGTTTTACGTTTATTCCTATAGTTAAATTCTAATTTACCTTTTTTTATTTTCTATTTTTTTATTACTTTTTCTCTTATTTTCTTACTTTTTTTAATAACATATCATAATATCATGATATGAAAACATTTAAATATATTGATGTGACAAAATATTATTATAAAAAGGTGTTCCAAATGCAAAATCAAAATTCACAAAATAAAGAAAGTAATCAAAAAGATGATGTGTGTGAAATATATCATCCTCATGAAGATTCAATAGAAAGAGCAAAAAAGCATGTTTTAGATGATGATGAGTATTCTGACCTTTCAGAGTTCTTTAAGATTTTTGGAAATCCAACAAGGCTTAAGATAATTTCTCTTTTGAGCTATGAAGATTTATGTGTATGCGATATCTGTGAAGCATTGGGATTGAATCAAAATGCAGTTTCCAATCAATTAAGGATATTGAGAGCACATAATATTGTTAAATTCGAGAAAGAAGGAAAGCAAGCAAGATATTCATTAACTGACCTTCATGTTGAAATGATTTACAAGATGGGTTTGGAACACTTGAATGAATAATTCAAGCTTTTGGTTATTCTTAAATGTTAGAAATTTATGAAAGATATAATTTTAATTATTATTTAATTATTAAGGTGTCAATATGGTAGAAAACAGATGTTATGATCCAGATTGTAATGAAGAGGAATGTTTCAATCCTGCCCATTACAATTATATTTGTTTTGATCCTGACTGCAAAGATGAAAAATGTTTGAATGAAGAGCATTATAAAAAGCAGTTATTAAAGGATTTTCAAGAAAGCACTGATTTAAGTGTTTTTGATCATAGAGAAGAGATAGATTACAGTGAAGATGTTGATGTAAGTCTTTGTGCATGCCCAGATTGTGCAGATGACCCAGATTACGACCATGATCATGATCATGATCACGACCACGGACATGACCACGGTCACAGTCATGACCATCATGACCATCATGAGCATGATCATGGACATGACCACGGTCACAGTCATGACCATCATGACCATCATGACCATGAGCACAGTCATGAGGAGGAGCATCATCATGAGCATGATCACGACCATGAACATGAGCATGATCATGGACATGACCACGGTCACGAGCATGAACATGAACATAGTCACGACCATGAGCATGATCATGGACATGACCATCACCATGATCACGACCACGATCATGGAGATAGCTGTGGCTGTGATGATGATTTAGATGATTTTTCACTTTGCGCTTGTCCTGATTGTGCAGATGATGATCACGACCATGACCACGGACATAGCCATGGACATGACCACAGCCATGGGGATGGAGAACTTCTTGCAGAAGGAAAACCGCTCATTTACAACAGACCTATTCAAATCATGGTTTCAAGCGGTATCCTATTCATTGCAGGCCATATTCTTGAATACATGTCCTTCAGCCCTACAATTGTAACCCTCATTTATATGTTTGGTGCTCTTATAGCAGGTTATGAAATCGCTGTCCTTGCATACAACTCACTTGTCAAACGTCATACAGTCGGTCCTGCACTTCTTGTAGTAATCGCTTGTATCGCTTCATTCATCATCGGTCACGGTGAAGAAGGTGCAGCTGTAACTTTGCTTTACTACATAGCTGAGTTCCTGGAAGACCTTGCTGAATTCAGAGCAAAACGTTCCATCAAGTCATTGGTTGAATTAGCTCCTGAAACCGCAAGAGTTAAAGTTGAAGGTGGAGAAGAAGTTCGTAATGTCGATGATGTTAAAATTGGTGAAATCGTAGTTATCAGACCTGGAGACAAAGTTCCTTTAGATGGAAATATCGTTTCAGGTATCTCTTCAATCAATCAGGCATCCATTACTGGTGAAAGCCTTCCTGTAACCAAGACTGTTGGAGATGAAGTCTTTTCAGGTACCGTTAATGAAGACGGTTATTTGGAAATGGTTGTAACAAAAGAAGCTAAGGACTCAGTTATTTCCAAAATCGTAACACTTGTTAAAAGGTCTCAATTGAACAGATCAAACACTGAAACTTTGGTAGAGCGTATTTCCAAGTATTACACTCCATTGATGATTGTAATTGCCGCTTGTGTAGCATTCGTACCTCCATTGCTCTTTGGCCAAAACCTTGTTGACTGGGTTTACAAGGCACTTTCAATCATGGTAATTTCATGTCCTTGTGCATTCTTGATTTCCACTCCAATAGGTATGGTATCTGCAATCACTTCCGCTACCAAAAAAGGTGTGCTCATTAAGGGAAGTACCTATGTAGAGGAAATGCGTAATGTTAAAGCGGTAATCTTCGATAAAACAGGTACTTTAACTGAAGGAAAACTTGAATTGAGTGACATCAATGTATTGAATGATAATTATACCGAAGAGGAAATTGTCAGAATTGCTGCTTCATTGGAAAACAACTCATCTCACCCTATAGCAAATGCAATTGTTAATTATGCTACATCTAATGATATTGAGTTTGAGGAAATTGAAGACTTTAAGAATGTTCCTGGTAAAGGCATTATCGCTAATGTTGAAGGAAAACAATTCTATGCTGCAAATGAGTCTTTAATTGAAGGCAGTGAGTTTAACATTTCCCAAGAGGAAATCAACCAGTTCTCTGCAGAAGGTAAGACAGTCGTCTTCATTGGTGATGAGGAAGGAGTTATTGCAAGCTTAACTGTTGTTGATAAGATTCGTGAAAATGCTCCTGATGTAATCAAGGACCTTAAGGACCAAGGTGTAAAAACAATAATGTTAACTGGTGACAATAAGATCGCTGCAAATAAGGTGGCTGATGAAATAGGTCTTGATTATGTTTACTCCAATCTTTTGCCTGAAGATAAGCTAAATATTCTCGATACCATTAGAAACAAGTTTGGTGATGTGGCTATGGTTGGTGACGGTATCAACGATGCGCCAGCATTGGCACGTGCAAACATCGGTATTGCAATGGGTGCGGCAGGTTCAGATGTAGCTATTGAAACCGCTGATGTTGCTCTAATGCAAGATGATATCAGTAAGTTGCCTTACCTATTCAGTTTAAGCCAAAAGACAATGAATATTATTAAACAAAATATTTCACTATCCATTTTCGTAAAGGCTCTCTTTGTAATCCTTGCAATATTAGGTTTAATTACATTGATGATGTCTGTAGGTATAGGTGACTTGGGTTTAACTTTAGTAGTTATATTAAATTCATTTAGAATTGCTAGAGTTAAAGATCCTTTATTTTAGAAAAAAATTTTCAATTGGTCATTATGACCAATTTTCTACTTTTTTTTATAATTTATTATTTTTTTAGTTCATTTTTTTTTAGCAATGTTTTTTTTTAATCAATGAGATTATCTATTTTACCAAAAAGTTCATGATAACTTTCAAAAAGATTCTTGAATTCTGTATCATTTTTAGACATTATAGCTATTTTAATCTGTTTATCATTTTTAGTGAATTCCACTTGGTCAGATTCATTGCACTCAAATGTATCAATAATCAATGATTTGATTTCATTATACTTTTCTTCAGTTAGATTGTACATTCTGCTATGATTTAATATGTTCATTGCATGAATAAGCCCATTTTCTTCATTATCAAGGCAGGAAGAGAGTCTGATTTTAGTATTCATATAATAAGGAGCTTCTAATTTGTCTCGACGAAGCACAATTGAAATTCTTGATATCACATGATCATCATTGACGTTTTCATTTAGGAATTTAATCAATTGGAACTGTTTTATATTTGCATTATTATTCATGAAAGTCATGGTAATATATTATTTTTAAAAATATTTAAGTTTAGTGCAGTTTAAGAATAAATTTTTTATTTTTTTAATTAGTTATTTTTTTAATTATTTTATTTTCATATTACTTAGAATATAAACATTTATTTATGTATTTAACAAATATTAAAGTTATGAAAAGAATTTTTAAATTTGTTGAAAAATATTTTTTTATAATCATTCTTATTGCAGTTATAATTGCCATAATCATTCCAAACTCATTTAATTGGGTTATGGAAGAGTTTATGGGAATAAATGTTATTAATGTTCTTTTAGGTGTAATTCTCTTTGGAATGGGTACAACATTAAAAATAGAACACTTTGTAAATGTTTTCAAAAGGCCTAAAGAGATCTTATTGGGGGTAAGTGCCCAATATCTATTAATGCCATTGATAGCATTTGCAATTGCAAGTTTGTTTTCATTAAATGAGGCATTGACTGTAGGGCTTGTTCTTGTTGGAACAGTTCCTGGGGGAACTGCATCTGATGTAATTACCTTTTTAGCAAAAGGTGATGTGGCTCTTTCAGTATCACTTACTGCAGTTTCCACAGTTATTTCACCTATCTTAACTCCAATAATCACATTGCTTTTAATTGGAAATACAATAGCATTCAATCCAGTTGATATGTTCATTTCAATTGTGCAGATTGTTATCATTCCAATAGCTTTAGGTTTGTTCCTCAACTATAAATTCCCAGACTTTTGTGAGAAATTGAAAGATTTCTTGCCTACATTGTCTTCTATAGTGATTGCAATAATCGTTGCAGGTGTCATCGGAGTAAACAAGGAAGCAATCATCAGTTCATCTCTTGTAGTGATTGCAGTTATTGTCTTGCAATATTTCATAGCGATGCTTTTAGGGTTTGCTGTTGGATACTTGTCTGGAATGAAAAGAAAGCAGATGATTACCATTGCTATAGAACTTGCTTTCCAGAACTCTGGATTGTCTACAAGTCTTGCAAAAACACATTTTCCAGCTTTGACATTAGCAACAGTTCCTGGAGCATTATATTCCGTATGGCAAAACTTTGCAGGGTCAATTCTTGCATATGTGTTTACCAAATATTATAATGATGAAGAGTAATTTTTTAAAGCATCTTTCTCTTCAAATTTCTTTTTTTTATTAGGATTTTAATTTTTAAGCAAAATATAAATATAATCTTTTTTAAATATATTTACATTATAGATATAAAGGAGAAACCATGAGCATTAAAATGAAACTAAAAAGGAAAGCGGATGTTTATAAGATTGCAAGTATTAATTCTGCAGTTTATCGTGCTTATGATAAGAAAGTAGATAAGAATTTAATCTATATGGAATCTAGAGATGGGAACGATTTCACAGGTAATATTCTTAAGATTGCTGAAGAGATTTCCTCAGGTAAGTATGGAAACTTTAAAATCCATGTATTTGCAAAAAAAGAAGTTCACTCAAAAATTAGACAATTGGAAAAAAACTATAATTTTAAAATTGATAAGATCATTTCAAAGGAATCTCTTGCAACCGTAACTTTAGAAAAAGCAAAATATATTTTCACTGATACAGGCATTAGGCCTAAATACATCAAAAAACCTGAACAAATACTTGTTAACACATGGCATGGAACACCATTGAAGGTTATGGGTAGGGATAACATGCCTGAAGAGCATAGGACTGGAACTATCCAACACACATTTCTTTCAGCTGATTACTTAATTTATCCTAATGACTATATGATGGACAAAATGCTCAATGCTTATATGGTTGAAAAGATACTTCCTGGAAAGATTCTTTTGGAAGGCTATCCTAGAAACAGTGTATTTTTCGATGAGGATTCAAAAGAGAAGTTCAAATCCAAATTTAACTTTGAAGATAAGGAAGTATTTGTCTATATGCCAACTTATAGGGGAACATTGCATAAAAGAAAAGATGCTCAACAAAGCAATCAAATCAATGATTATCTATTGGAATTAGATTCCAAACTAACCGATGACCAAGTTTTATTGGTTAAGTTGCATGTTTTCAATCATTCTCAAATTGATTTTTCAAAATTCAAGCATGTTAAACCATTTATAAACGGTTATGAAACATATGATGTGCTTAATATGGCGGATGTTTTAATAACCGATTATTCCAGCGTATTCTTTGATTTTGCAAATTCCAAAAGAAAGATTATTATTTTCAATTATGATGAAGATGAATACTTGGCTGATCGTGAAATTTATTTCCCAATTTCAGATTTGCCTTTCCCAAAGGTTCAAAATATTGATGACTTGGTCAAGGAATTGAATTCACCTAAAGATTATGATGACAGTGAATTTGTAGAAAAATTCTGTACATATGACAGGCCAGATGCAGCAAAATATATTTGTCAGCATATATTTAAAGGAGAAAAGGTCTGCAAAGAAATAAGTGTTGAAAACAATGGCAAACCTAATATATTGATTTTTGCAGGGTCTCTCTTAAATAATGGAATCACTTCCTCACTTTTGAATCTGCTATCTAAAATTGATAGGGACAAATACAATATCTTTTTCTCATTCAGGCAATGGGATGACAATATTGTCGCTAACCATGCAGAAATTTTTGAAAGAATCCCTGATGATATTGAGTATATTTCATTACGTTCTGCAATAAACCCTACAATTCGTGAGCAACATGCATTTGATAATTTCCTAAAGAATGGGCATGACCCTAAAGGCACAAAATATCCAAAAATGATTGACAACATGTTCAAACGGGAAATTAAACGTTATTTCTATGGGGTCAATTTTGATAAGATCATTCATTTTGATGGTTATGGAAGCATTGAAATGCTTTTATTTAAAAATTTTGAAGAGCCTAATGCTTTATGGGTTCATAATGATATGGTTCAGGAAATTGAATATAAGCAAAATCAATACATTAACGTATTGAGGGAAGTTTATGCTAAATATGATAATGTGGTTGTTGTTTCAGATGATTTAATAGAACCTACAAGTCAACTCAGTGGCAGAAAGGATAACATTAAAGTTGTCCATAATGTTTGTGATTATGATGAAATCAAATCTAAAGGTGAAGATGAGATTGAGTTATATAAGGATACAACCATTCTTACAACTAGCATTTATGGTATAAAAGGTGTTTTAGACCGTCCAGGCAAAAAGTTCATATCCATTGGTAGATTTTCTCCAGAAAAAGGACATGAGCGATTATTGAATGCATTTGACAGTTATTGTGAAGATTATCCTGATACTCAACTTATAATCATTGGAGGATATGGTAAGCATTATGAGCCAACCTGTGATGTTAGAAGAAATCTAAAGCATTGGGAAAATGTCACTCTTATTAAGTGGATTCCAAATCCAATGCCAATTATAAAGCAGTGTGATCTATTCATTTTACCATCACATTACGAAGGATGGGGTTTGGTGATTATGGAAGCAGACATTTTCAAGCTTCCTGTTGTTGCAACTGATGTTGTTGGTGTACAATGGTTAAAGGATGTTAACGGAAATGTTTATGAGGATTCTGAAGAAGGAATCTTACAAGGATTATATGATTTCCATGACAATAAACTAAGTTTATTGGATGTTGATTATGAAGAATATAATAAACATGCTGTTGACGAATTTTATGAAATTTTAGATGGGGATTAAGTTAATTACTTAATTATTCTCCTATTTTTTTATTTTTAATCATTTTAATTTATTTTATCTATTTTTTATTTATTTTATCTATTTTTATTATTTTATCTATTTTTTAATCTTTTTTTAATCTAATTTTGAAGCTTAATTTCTTTTTCTTCCTTGATTAATTTTAACAAAGAAACAAATCCAATGATTGCAGTAATCACTTGGGTAAGGCAGGAGACAATATCATAAATTCCTATAAAGTAAACTGCATAAATCAAAACATTTACAATAAATGCAATTTTAATCCATTTTATGGTCTTTAAATAGTAATTGCAAATGGTTAGCTGTATGATTCCAATCATAGGAAGAAGTCCTATCAAGCCCATTGTATTGATTATTGGACAAATGATAAGGGTTATAATAATAAACAGTATGGCTAATTTGGAGCTTAACCTTTCATTCATTACCAAATAATTCCTCGCTGCTGCAATGAGCATTGTAAGTATTCCAGTCCATGAGAGGAAGAATACAGAAGAAACAGTAAGTATAAGGGCTTCAATAACTTGATATTTGTATGCCTCTCTTTTATCATTGACTATGCAACTTATAATAAGTGCAATTGATGCAAAAAAAGATATCATGTTTCCAATGATGATATTGATGGGCAAGCTTAAAATATCCATTTTATTACCTATTCATTGTATTAGTTTATAAAATTTGTTTTTATTTATATTATTTCATTTTATATTAATTTAATTTCTTTTTTATACTAATTAATTCTTTCACTAACTTTATATATTTTTAAAAAGAAAATAAATTTAAATTAAAGATTTTATATTTTTTTCCTGTTTATAAACAAATAATGATTGATTGCCATGACACTTGTTTTAATTGGGCCAGCATGTGAAGATTTAATAATCATTGGAGATAATGAAAGCTCTAAAATAGGTGGAGCCAGTTTTTTCCAAAGTTTTGTCTATGAAGAGTTTTACAATGATTATTTAGTGATATTGAATGCTTCAAATATGGACTTAATCGATGAATTTCCAGATAAATCAAAAGTAAAGCTAATTTTAAAGGATGAAACTCATCATTTCATTAATGAATATCCTGATAAGGATGATCTTGATATAAGAAAGCAATCAACCAATTTTGCTGATATACCCATACTTGCTGATGAGATAAAAAATATTTTTGATGAGTGTAAAATTGATGATGGTGATATTGATGCATTTGTCTTGACACCACTTAATAGCAATGACTTTCCAATTGCAACTTTGAAATTTCTGAAATCTTTTGAAGTTCCAATCTATATTTCACTTCAAGGTTTTTTAAGATTCAAGAATGAAAATAATTCGATGGTATTGAAACTATCCGATGACCTAAATTATATTTTTGATATTAGTGATACAATTTTCATGGATGAAGGGGAATTTGATATAATAAAATGTGAAAAATTTGAAGGTTTAACATTAGTTATCACAAATGGAAGTAAAGGTTCAAGAATTATTGATGATAATGACACAACTATTAAAATAAATGCAGTTAAATGTAATAATATTGTAGATGCTACTGGATGTGGCGATACTTATATGGCTGCATATATATCAGCAAGGTTAAAAAACAAAACTTTTAAAAATTCTGCAGATTTTGCATCAATGATCGCAAGTAAAAAATTGGAAAATTTTGGACCTTATAGAAAATCATAAAAAATTAAAAAAATAGTTATAGGATTTTTTTTATAAATATTGAATTTTTAAAAATAGGAAAAATATAAAATTTTTATAAAATTATAAAATAGGAAAATGGAATAAAATTATAAAAATTATAAATATAGAAAAAAATAATATTATAAAAAATGGAAAATAGAAAAAAAGAAAAAATTACTTCCTATTTAAAAAGTATAATGTATGTTGTGCAATTTATACAAACATACGGAACTGCTTGAAGGGAATGCATAAATCATATGGTCAAGCTCTTCAAGGCTTATTTTTTGATTGATGATGAAAGTAAACATATTTGCTACATTTTCAGCATCTGCTGCTATGATTTCTGCACCAACTATTTGAAGATTTTCATCCACTATAACCTTAACTTCTGCAGTCCTATCGTTTTTAAGCTCAAGGGAATATGACTTTCCATATTGGATTCTATGAACTTCATATTCATCCATTTCCTCAGCTACAAATGCTGGAACACCCACTGTTGCGATTCTAGGAATTGTATATGCAACTGCAGGAACAACTGGATATACTATTTTTTCAGGATTCTCTTCCAATAACGCTTTTCCAAGGTATTTGGATTGGTGAATTGCAACGGTTACAAGCTTTGCGATTCCACTGTCTGCAACATCTCCGCAGGCATAGATGTTTGGCACATCAGTTTGGAGGTATTCATTTACTTTAATTCCATTTTTAGTGTATGTCAAGCCGACATTTTCAAGGCCAATTTCCTCTACATTAGCCTCTCTGCCCATAGCTGAAATTACATAATCTCCAGTTAAGTTTAGTCCACTTTCACAGTTTACTGTAAATGCATTTTCATAAGCTTTATTGTCTATTTTAGCATCAGGATCCCTTAATTTTTCATCGGTATTCAATGCATTTTCAAGATTAAGGACTCTTTCTTCCGGATTATCAATCTTTACATTTTCATCTTTAATGATTTCAGTTACAGTTTCATTGAAATGGAATCTGATGTTCTTTTCTTTAAGTATTTCAATTACATTTTGAACATATGGTTGGTGGAAATATTTTAAAGCCATGTCTCCTCTAATAATAACATCAGCTTCCAATCCCGCTTCTGCAAGTATTGAAGCGAATTCCATACCCACAAATCCAGCACCTATGATTATTGCATGCTTTGGAAGTTCTTCAATGTCTAAAAAGTCTGTGCTGTCATGCAAGTATTCCTTTCCAGGAATATTAGGGATAACTGGTTTCAAGCCAGTGCAAATTACTATTTTTTCTGTAGTGAACTGTTTGTCTCCTACTTGAACGGTATGCTCATCAATGATAATCCCTTTTCCATGAGCAACATCAAGGTCATATTCCTTAAATTTTCCATCTAGGAAAGGGGCCATATTTGCAATGCGTTTACGTTTCAAGTCCATTAATGCTGTCCAATCAACATCGAAGTCCCCGGATTTTCCACAGCCTTCGAAGTTATCGGCCAATGCTTTAATTTCGTATGGAGCATCAAGGATGGCCTTTGAGTTGCAACCTCTATTTGCACAGGTTCCTCCATAAAGGCTTTCTTCAACGATTAATATTTTAAGGCCTGCTCTTCTTAAGAAACGGCCTCCTTGCCAAGCTGCATTTCCACTTCCGATATATATTACATCATAATCCATAAAATGTCCCCAGTAATAATTAAATGTCAATATTCATTTTAATGTAAATCTTTATTTTTCTTTATCATTTTATTTAATATTTAATCATATTATTTAATTTAAATATAAATCATTATTTTATTTTTTATCATATTTATTTTTTTATTTAATTAAATTTATTTTTAAAATAGTTTTTTTTTTAAAAAAATTTTAAATAATTTGTATGATATATTAAAATACATAATATTTATTAAATTTTTAAACTAATTTTTTTCAGTTTTGGTGTATAAGATGATATCTGAAAAATTATTTACTATGAATAGATTCACAAGAAAATTCTTGCTTTGGTATTTAAAAAGAAAAGAGGGTGGAGAATGGAGATCTAAAACCATTAGGGCTCTTTTTAAGAAATATTATAAGATTGATGCAGGAATTAATTCTTATGGATGGGCTCATGATTTCATTGACGGTCCCTTAAAAATTGGCAATTATGTAAGCATTGGTAGAAACTTTAGAAGAATTTCAAAGAATCATCCTATTGATGGGGTTACAACTCATCCTTGTTCATTTAATCCAGAGTTCGGTTGGGTAAATGAAGATTGGAGAGTGGATGAGCTTTTAGAAATAGGCAATGATGTCTGGATTGGAGATAATGTAACAATTCTTCCTACTTGTCATCATATTAGTGATGGTTCCATTATTGCTGCGGGAGCAGTCTTGACAAAAGATGTAGGTTCCTTTGAAATTTGGGGAGGAGTTCCTGCAAAATTCATTAAAAACAGATTTGATGAAGATACTGCTCGAGAATTGGCAAATACAAACTGGTGGGATTTAGAAGAAAATGAATTAAAAGAATATTTGGATGTATTAAATAATCCACAAGAGTTCATAAATAAATTCAAAAAATAATCTAATAGATCATTTTTCCTTTTTTTAATGATTATAATTAAAAATAGTTAAATAGTTTTAAATAGTTAAAAATTTAAAATATTAAAAAATTATGAAAATTAGTAAAAAAAATAAATTGAGAAGAATTATAATTCTCCTCTTTCTCTTCTTTCATCAAGAAGCTTTAAACCGATTTCTCCTAATTTGTACTTTTGGATTTTACCACTGGTTGTAAGTGGGAATTCATCTACAAAGAATACATATTTAGGAACTTTATACCTTGCAATGCTTCCGATACAGAAGTCTCTGATATCTGCTTCGGTAACATCTTCAAATCCTGGCTCCTTGATAATGAATGCACCAACGATTTCACCATATTTCTCATCAGGAATACCTGCCACTTGAACGTCTTGAACACATTCATGAGTGAAGAGATACTCTTCGATTTCTCTTGGATAGATGTTTTCTCCACCACGGATAATCATGTCCTTGATCCTTCCTACAATTGAGTAGTATCCGTCTTCGTCCACAGTAGCTAAGTCTCCAGAGTGTAGCCATCCATCAGGTTCAATGGTTTCAGCGGTTTTTTCAGGCATGTTGTAGTAACCTTTCATTACATTGAAACCTCTGCACATGATTTCTCCAGTTTCTCCAGGTCCAAGTTCCTCACCGGTTTCAGGATCTACGATTTTCACTTCAATATTAGGGAATTTTCTTCCTACAGTAGTGGTCTTTTTCTCAAATGAGTCTGCTGCATTGGTTTGAGTGAAACCAGGTCCTGCTTCTGTAAGACCGTATACACTGGTAATCTCTTTCATGTTCATTTTATTGATTGCATCCTTCATGGTTTCAACAGGGCAAGTAGAACCTGCCATGATACCTGTTCTTAATGAAGACATGTCAAACATCTCAAACATTGGATGGTTCATCATACCAATGAACATTGTAGGCACTCCATAAATTGATGTGCACTTTTCCTTTTGGATTGATGATATAGCAAGAAGAGGGTCATATTCCTCAAGGACAACCATGGTTGAACCATGGGTAATCACTGCCATTACACCTAATACAGTTCCAAAACAGTGGAATAATGGCACTTGCAAGAGGAGCTTGTCCTTTTCAGTATAATTCATGTTCTCTCCAATGTAGTAACCGTCATTTAGAATATTACGGCTTGTAAGCATTACACCTTTAGGGAATCCTTCAGTACCGCTTGTATATTGCATATTGATTACATCATATTGGGTAACTGCATCCTTGATCTTTTGGTATTTTTCCTCATCATAGTTCATACCAAGGAGCAATAATTCATTGGTGTTGAACATTCCCCTGTGCTTTTCTTGGCCTACATGGATAATGTACTTTAAGTGAGGGAATTTTTCACTGTTTAAATTGCCTCTTGCGCTTGTAAGCATTTCAGGTACAAGCTCATGAATGATGTCGAAGTAGCTAGTGTCCCTAAATCCGTCAGTCATTCCAATCGCTTTCATTTCAGATTGGCCTAATACATATTCAAGCTCATGGGATTGGTATGCGGTGTTTACAGTTACAATAGCTGCACCGATTTTAGCGCATGCAAACATAAATGTTAACCATTCAGGCACGTTTTTAGCCCAAATACCTACCCGGTCTCCAGGTTCAATTCCGATTGAGAGCATTCCTTTAGCTAGATTGTCTACTCTTTCATCAAATTCTTTATAAGTAAATCTAAGATTTCTATCTGGATAAATGATAAATTCATGGTCTGGTTGCTTTTCAACCACATTTTCGAAGAATTTACCAATAGGAAGTTCAGTAAATAGTTCACTCATATTTTCACCATTTTAATAATAATTCATTCAGTTGTTATTTCTTGTTTTCTTTAATATTGCTGTTTTTAATTTGCTTTCGTATAAAGGTTAAATTACTATTGGCTTAATAAGGATTGTATAAAACAGCTAATATTTTTGCTTTGTCTCCACTGGAGTGTAAATGATGAGGTACAACTGAATCATAGAATATGCTGTCACCTGCAGCTACAGTAAACTTATCTTTACCGTATTCAACTTCAATTTCACCTTCTAATACATAAATGAACTCTTCTCCTTCGTGGGAAGATAATTTATACTCTTCTTCATATGTGATGTCAATTATGTATGGATCGATATTTCTGTCGATTTTACCTGCACCTAATGAGTGGAATTCTAAATTACTTGCATTAGTTACATCTTCTCTTCCTGAGAAGTATAATACGTTGTTTGGTTTTCCTCCTCTTACAACAACAGGTCCAAGCTGTGGAGTGTCATCAAGGAAAGTTCCTACTCTAACTCCAAGTGCCTTTGCCATTTTTGTAAGTGGAGTGAGGGAAGGGATGATTTCACCATTTTCCATAGCTTGAAGAACTTCTAATTTTACGTCACTTTTTTCTGCAAGTTCTTCAATGCTCATATTTTGTCTTTCTCTAATGCTTTTTACCTTTAAAGCAAATTCTTTGTTTTCTTTCATTTTTTCACCTTTATACATGGTTTTTTTTAAAATTTTGATATTTTTTATTTTTAATTTTATAGTTAGTTAATATAATTAGAATAATTTCATAATATTCTCTTTTAACGAGTAATTTTACATTAAATGCTTAAAAAAAGAGATTTAGAAGTAATAAATTTAATAAAAAAAGATTTTGGAGTTATTCATCATCACCAGTATCTGTAGAGCCAGAACTTGGTCTTGAATCTGAACTATGTCCTCCACCGTTTTCATTGCCGTTTGAATTAGTGTTCTGATTATTGTTTGTGTTCTGATTATGTTGATTTTCAGAATTATCAGAAGCATCATCTTCTATAGTGGAATCTGAATCAGTTTCATTATCTGTTTCATTAACTTCTACAACTTTTTTTGGCTCATAGGCTGCGTTTATAGTTGCTGGAACAAAATTATCGTTGTCCAAGGCAATCATCTTGTCAGTATCATTTATTCCTGGAAAGGATGAACTAACAAAATCTCCTGTAAATGCAGCTGCAAAATTACTCAATCCCAAGGCAAGGATTGCAATAACCAAAAATATGCAGAATTTAGCTTTGCGATCAACTTTCAAATTCTCACCTCTAGAAGTTATTATATTAAATTATAAATAATTATCATATTTTTATTAAATTAATATACATTATTAACTTTCTATATAAATAGTATTTATATATTATGGTACATCTATTATATTTGGCCTATTTTTCTTTAATATCTTTATTTTTAGGGAACATTTTTTGAAAATAATTATTTACCTTTGTTAATTCTTTCATTCATTTAGTATATTTCCTTATTTTTGACTTTAGCAATTTTTATGGGGAATATTTATATACTTGAAAAACAAATAGTATTATGTCGGAAGTCGGAAGCCGTCTTCCGATAGGAAATAAATAATTCACTTGATATCGAAATTAGTTATGATCATAGCTAATGGCAAAAACTAATTAAAAATTAATATAATCCTTAAATTTAATCTAAAATTAGTCTAAAACATCAAATTTAATTAATTAGTTTATTAATCAAACTTAATGATATGTCATTTAAAAACAACATTATTTGAAGATTATTTATTTCCTAAATTTTTAATATTAATTAATTTATGAGTAAATGATAATATGGTTATGTTAAGTACAGGAGATACTGCATGGATACTCATAGCAACTATCTTGGTATTATTGATGAGCATCCCTGGAGTAGCTTTCTTTTATAGCGGTTTAACAAAAAGGAAAAATGTATTGAATACAATGTTTTTAACATTTATTGCATTTTCCATAGCAAGCGTAATTTGGGTAGTTTATGGATATCCGTTTGCTTTTGGAGATGTAAGTATCAGTGGATTGATTGCACATCCTGCAAATTTCTTCATGTCTGGAATAGGCATAAATGATTTGACTGGTTCCATTCCAACAATATTGTTTATTGTCTTCCAATTGACCTTTGCAGGACTTACAGCAGCTCTTGTATCAGGGGCTATTGTAGGCAGGATGAAAACCTCTGCCTGGATGATATTCATCATTGCATGGGTGACCTTGGTCTATATCCCTATTGCCCATTGGGTATGGGGTGGAGGATGGCTGATGCAAATGGGCGCATTGGACTTTGCAGGAGGTACAGTTGTGCATATTAACTCAGGTGTTACAGCTTTAGCATTGGCTCTTGTCCTTGGAAAAAGGAAAAATCCTTCATTGCTACCACATAACTTAGGGTATTCTGTTTTAGGCGCAGGTCTCCTATGGTTCGGATGGATGGGATTCAACGGTGGATCCGCTCTTGCAGCTAATGGGCTTGCAGCTTCCGCTATTCTAGTTTCAAATATTGCAGCAGCAACTGCACTTATCACATGGGTATTGATTGATACAGTTAAAGTAGGAAAACCTACAATGTTAGGTGCTATTACTGGTGGTGTTGCAGGACTTGTAGCAATTACACCTGCAGCAGGGTTTGTTGATGTTCCAGCAGCAATAATTATAGGATTTGTAACTGCATTTGTATCCTACTATGCTATTTACTATTTGAAATCAAGATTCGGTTACGACGATGCATTGGATGTATTTGGTGTTCATGGTCTCTCAGGTGTATGGGGAGCAATAGCTACCGGTATTTTCGCTTCACCTGCAATCAATGGAGCAGCAGGGCTATTATTTGGAAATCCTAACCAGCTTACAATACAGATAATAAGTATTATTGTAACAGCAGTTTATGCATTTGTTGTCAGTATAATTCTTGCAAAAATACTTGATAAAACAATTGGAATCAGAGTTGATGAGAAAGAGGAGATTGGAGGACTCGATGCAAATCTACACAATGAATCAGGATACAGATTATAGGATTTTCTTAAAGTGGAGTGATATTTATGAAAAGGATAATTGCTGTTATTCGTCAGGAAAAGTTTGAAAGTGTTAAAAAAGCACTGATTGATGCCGGCTGTGAAGGAATGAATGTTTCAGAGGTTAAAGGAAGAGGAAGGCAAATGGGTATTAGGGAATCTTACAGAGGTTCCAGTTACTGTATTGATCTCATTCCTAAAACACGTTTAGAGCTTGTTGTCAATGATGAGGACTTGGAACGCATATTGGATGTCATCATTGAAAGTGCACACACTGGTGAAGTTGGAGACGGAAAGATTTTCGTTTCTGATGTAGCTGAAGTTATTAGGATTAGAACTGGTGAAAGAGGGGTTAATGCTGTTTAACCCAAGCTTTTCCGTTGCCTTCGGCAACGCAAAATCTTGACCAAAACTCTTTCCTCTAGTTTTGAGTAATATTAATTAGTTTTTTATTTTTTTCTTTTTTTACTTTTTTAATTTTCTTTTTTCTATTTTTTCATTTTTTTCTAATTTTTTGATTTTTTATATTTTTAATTTTTTTATATATTTAAATACTATTTTTAATAAATTATTATTAAGAAAATTTAAAATCATTAAATTAATTATTTCTATTAACTATTTTTAGAGGAATCATATGTCAATTGATGATAAAAACAATGAATTTGAATTGATTATTAAAACAAGTGATGGTGATGAAATACTAAAGAATTCAGACACTGTACTTGTTAAATTTGGTCCTAAAAGGAATGGAATAGTCAGTTCTTGGTTAAATGGGGGATACAATGAGGATTTATCTGCTGTTTTCAATCATCAATTGTCTCAGGAAAACATTGATAAGTATGGTGATGGAGGCATATTGGATTTCCTAAATGATCTGTCAGCTGATTTTTTCAATGATTTGGATTTAAGAAGCGATATGTTAAGTGGTCTTATAACCTCTGCAGACATGAATAGTTATTCAATAGCTTGTGAAAATTATAGGGATATTGAAGTTATTGCAATTACTACAGCAGGTGCAAGAGTAAATGCAGTTTCTGCAGGAGATCTTGCTTCATATTATGAAATCAATGCAGATTATCGTTATGATTTAAATGATGCTGAAAGTATTAATCAAAACAGTAATCAAAGCAATAATCAAAATTTTAATCAAAATCCAAATAAGCCAGGAACAATCAATACAATACTTTTAATAAATACAAGATTGGATGAAAGCTCTCTTCTATTGGCAGAAATGATTGCTGTAGAGGCAAAAGCAGTGGCTCTTAGGGATTTGATGGTGTCAAGCAATTATTCCAATGAGATAGCTACAGGCACAGGAACTGATGGAATAGCTATTTTTTCAAATATGGATAGTGAAAACTTTACAGATAATGTCAGCAAACATGCTAAAATTGGAGAACTTATAGGTAAAGTTGTCATTGATTCAATAAAGGACGCTTTGGCTAAACTGCAATGGTTGACTCCAACTTATCAATTGAATGCATTGGTTAGATTAGACAGATTCCAATACAATTTAGATGATTTTTATAATAATTATCTGCCAAATCATATCAAAATGGATGCTGAAGATGATAAAAGGGAATTCATCGTCTCTTTAATTGAAGTCTCTAAAAATCCAGAGCTCGTTTCATATGTTTCATTGATAATTCATCTTTTGGATCAGTATAAATCTGGATTATTAAGCAAAAAAACAGTTTTAAAGGCTTCCAATTCAATTTTGGAAAACCAATTGAATAAAGACGAATGGCTTTCCATGAAATTGCTTTTAGATTATATCATCAAGACTCAATTAGAATGATTTTCAAAACAAATTTTTCTTTTTCTTTTTCTATTTTTCTATCACATGTTGGATATTTTTTCAAACCTAATTTATTTAAAAGTATTACTTTTTTTAAGATTTTATAGGGTTTTTTATTACTTTTTAAACATTTATATACTCTTATTTATATAATATTTAATCAGTTGGAGGTTTTAGTATTTTAGAGGCAAGAAATATAGTTTTTGAATATCCTGATGGGACAAGGGCATTGAACAATATTAATTTTAAAGTAGATAAAGGAGAAATGGTTGCTCTTTTAGGAAGGAATGGCGCTGGAAAATCAACTCTATTTTTACATTTCAATGGTATTAATATTCCAAAATCCGGCGAAGTTTTTATTGATGGAGAGAAGTTGGAATATGATAAGGAAAGCCTTTTTAAAGCTCGTCAAAAGATAGGAATTGTATTTCAAAACCCCGATAATCAACTCTTTGCTCCAACTGTAGAAGAGGATGTTGCCTTTGGACCAATGAATTTAGGACTTCCAATTGAAGAGGTTGAACAAAGGGTTAAGGATTCTCTTGAAAAGGTAGGAATGGCAGGCTTTGAAAAGAAATCCCCTCACCATTTAAGTGGTGGACAAAAGAAGAGAGTAGCTATTGCAGGTATTTTAGCCATGAAGCCTGAACTTATGATTCTTGATGAACCTACTTCCGGTTTGGATCCGAAAGGAGCTTCTCATATTCTTAAATTATTGTATGAATTGAATAAGGAAGGAATGACTATTGTTATCTCCACTCACGATGTGGATTTGGTTCCTGTTTATTCAAGTGAGATTCATTTGATAAGTGATGGGGAAATCATTGCTGAAGGAAAACCTAATGAGGTATTTTCTGATGTGGACACAATCAGGGAAGCTGATTTGCGTCTACCAAGAATGGCGCATCTTGCTGAAATCTTGGAAAAGGAAGACAACATTGACTTTGAAGGAAATTATCCTTTAACTATTGGTCAGGCACGTAGAAAGTTCCTGGAGTTATTGGAATAATTAATTCACTGCTCAATATTATTTTAGCTATTCACTATTTTTCTATTTTTTATTATTTTAGCTATTCACTATTTTTATATTATTCTATTATTCTATTATTCTATTATTCTATTATTCTATTATTCTATTATTCTATTATTCTATTATTCTATTATTCTATTATTCTGTG
>NZ_JAFRJO010000057.1 GCF_017432245.1 Methanobrevibacter sp. | reverse complement strand
TTTTTCAATTTTTTTAAAAGTTTTATAAACATTTAATAATTTCTAAAAACATATATATTTCTAATTTTAAAAGAATTTTTGCAATAGGCATAAAGTAAGGGGTAGTTATGAATAAGGTATATTTATCAAAATCCAGATATTGCAATTGCATCCAATGTAAGAAAATCCTTTGGATGAATAAATACAAACCTGATTGTGCAGCAGGTGAGGATAAGTCAGCTATTTTTGAAAATGGCAGAAAGGTAGGAGAGCTTGCAAAAGGATTGTTTGGAGATTATGAAGATATAGAATTTGACATCAATCTCTCAAATATGATAGAAAAAACAAACGAGTTGCTTCCAAATAAACCAAATGTCATTACAGAAGCCTCATTTTCATATGATAACAATTTCTGCAGTGTAGACATTCTTAAAAATGATGAGGATGGTGTGGAAATCTATGAAGTTAAAAGCTCTACAGGAGTCAGGGATATCTATTTGGATGACGCTTCATACCAGCATTATGTATTGTCAAATCTAGGATTGAATGTTAAGAAGGTAGCTATTGTCCATATAAACAACAAATATGTATTGGATGGGGAACTTGACTTGAAGGAGCTCTTCACCATTAAGGACATAACTGAAACTTCAAAGGCAAAGCAGAAGGAAATAAGAAAGAATATCGATGAAATCAATGAGTTTATGGAATCTCATGATGAATTCAATGAGCCTAAGGTAGAAATAGGGATGCAATGCTTTGAGCCATATCACTGTGATTACTGGCAGTATTGTACAAGAGACCTTCCAAAGCCTAATGTATTTGATGTAAAGGGAATGCAAACAATTGATAAGGTTAAAAAATACGATGAAGGAAAGATATCCTTTGAAGATTTAAAGGATGATGATATAAACCCAAGATTCCTTGAGCAAATAGATTTTGAGTTAAACAATAAGGAACCTAAAATAGAAAGGGAAGCCATTAAAGAGTTTTTAGACTCTCTCAAATATCCATTGTATTTCATTGATTATGAGTCATGTCAACATGCAATACCTGAAATGGAAGGAACTAGAGCATACCAGCAGATACCTTTCCAATACTCATTGCATATCAAGAGGGATGAGGATGCAGCTTTAGAACATAGGGAATTCCTTGCAGAAGCGGATGATGATAATCTATTAAGGCACTTTGCAGAAAGCATGATAAGTGACATAAGTGAAAACGGCAGTGTAATTGTCTACAATAAGGCTTTTGAATCTGGAAGGAACAATGAGATTGGAAGATTATATCCTGATTTAAAAGGAGAAATGGATAGAATCAATGCAAATATGGTTGATTTGATGATTCCATTTAAGAACAGAAACTATTATGCAAGGGAAATGAAGGGATCTCATTCATTGAAGTATGTTCTTCCAGCATTGTATCCGAATGATCCGGAGCTTGATTATCATAACCTCCCAGTTGTTCATCATGGTGGTGAAGCAGCAGAGGCATTCCTGAATTTGAAGGAGAAATCAAAAGAGGAGCAAGAAATAATTAGAGAAGGATTGCTTAGATATTGTGAACTTGATTCTCTTGCAATGGTAAAGATTTGGGAGAAGTTTAGAGAAGTTATATGAGGATATTTTTGTTCTTTTTTTAAATTAACCAAAATCTCCATCACACATCTCTTTATAAAAGCAATATCTGCATAAAAATCCTCTTTTTTTCTTATAATAATTCCTATCAATAGTTTCATACAAATTATCTACTACTGCATCCACATAATCAAAATCGCCATCACCAATATCCTCTTTTGACTGTGACTTAAAGTAATCTCCACTATGAGAACCAAAATTAGCTATTCTATATGCCGCAGAACCTGTAAAGTAAATTCCAGCAGAGACAACATTAAGCTCAGGATACTTGGATTCCAATAATATCTTATAAACACATAATTCCAATTTATATTTTTCAATATTCCTTGGCTTTCCGGTCTTATAATCAAAGATTATAAGTTCATCCCTACTATTCTTTATGACTATATCAACAATACCATTCATATTGCTCTCTTCATCAACAATGTACTCTTCTACGCTGAAGATCTCATAGCCATTGGAATAGATGTCCTTGAAGAATTTCTCCAATCCTCTTATATGGTCTTCCAGTTTATCATCATATTCAAGGTTTAAGAACACATCTTCAATCTCGTTTCCATCCATCAATTCTCCAGCTATTTCCTCAGCTATTTCATGAACTTCTGTTCCAAGAAGCATGTATTCATTCGCTTCTTCACTTATCTCATCAATGTATCGGTATTTGAATTTACGAGGGCATTCAATGAATGTGTTGATTTTGGATTTGGATAAAGTCAATTTAGTAGTCATAAGTTCACACCTTGTTTTAACTATTGTTTCTTATTCAATAAAACATTTTATCCATATTTTTTTTAAAAACCTTTATAAATCACCATAACATATTTACTATTTAAGTAAAGGGTGGTGCTAATCATTTTTTGTGATTGCTAAAACCCTATATTAATTAGGGAGATGATTTTTTTTGAAAATATTACACACAAGCGATCTTCATTTAGGAAAGAACTTATTAGAAGAATCTTTGCAGGATGATCAGGAATACATACTTAATGAAATAGTAAGAATAGTTGAGGAAAAAGAAGTAAATGTTGTCATGATATCCGGAGACATTTATGACAAGACTATTCCTCGAGCTGACGCTATTAAACTATTTGATGATTTCATAACCACTTTATCAAAAGAGAATGTTAAAATATTGATTACAAGTGGAAACCATGATTCTAATGAAAGATTGGCATTTGGTTCAAAAATATTCAACGAATTCAATATTCACATTGCCACTTCATATGAAGGTAAAATAGAAAAGGTAAGTGTTGAAGATGTGGACTTTTACCTATTGCCATTCCTAAAGCCATTCCATTTAAAGGATTTAATGGGAGATGAGGAATATGAAAACATCAACGATTCAAATAGCATGATGGAATGGATTTTAAAAAGAGAAAATCTTGATGAAAACAAGAAAAACATTCTTCTTGCTCATCAGTTTGTCCAAAAAGGTGAAGTGCCTCCTAAACAGTCTGATTCTGAGAGTGTAGGTACATTGGATCCTATTCAAGTTAGCTTATTTGATGATTTTGATTATGTTGCATTAGGTCACCTTCACAGACCTCAAAGTGTTGGAAGAGAAACTGTTAGGTATTCAGGAACTCCATTGAAATATTCATTTAGTGAAGCTAAGGATGAGAAAAGTGTAGTGATAATAGACACTGATGATATTGAAGGCTTTGAATTGGTTGAATTGAAGCCACGTAGAGATATGAAAATATTAAAGGGAACATTTGAGCAAGTAATGTATATGGAACCAACTGACGATATCATTAAGGTTAAATTATTAGATGAGAATACAATCATTTCTCCTATGGAAAGGATAAGGGAAAGGTTTGAAAATGCAATTGCCTTGGAATTTGTAAACATTCGCTCATTCATTGACACTAGTGATGAAGGAAGAGAGATAATAGTGGAAGGGGAAGCCAACCATTATGAATTATTTGATTTATTCTTTAAGGAGCAAAACGGAAGGGAAATGACTGAAGAGGAAGAGAATTGTATAAAATCAATTATTGAATCATTAGAGGGGGATATGTAGATGCGTTTAAAAAAGCTAACTATGCGTGCATTTGGTCCATTTAAGGATGAAGTGGAAATTGATTTTGAAAATGAAAGGATAAATAAGGGATTATTGCTCATATCTGGAGATACCGGTGCAGGAAAGACAACAATATTTGATGCTGTATGCTTTGCTTTATATGGTAAGGCTTCTGGAGAATTCAGAGGATCAAATGGGTTGAAAAGTGATTTTGCTGCAGATGATGTTGTGCCATATGTAAACTTGGAGTTCTACTATAAGAACAAGTTTTATGAAGTTAGAAGAACTCCGGAATATTCTAAGCCAAAGTCAGATGGTTCAGGAGAAATAAAAAAGTCCCAAACTGTCCAGACTGAAATAAATGGGAGAAAATTAACAAAGAAAAAAGAGGCAGACAAAGAATTGGCTGAATTGATAGGGCTTGATTATAAGCAATTCAGACAAGTTGCAATGCTCTCTCAAGGAGAGTTCACCAAATTCCTCCTTGCAGACTCTAAAGAAAAGACAACAATCTTCAGGAAGATATTCGACACAGAGTTCTATGACATATTGCAGAATGAATTAAAGGAAAGAATGTTTTCCAAAAAACGTGAAATTGAAAGCGTTAAGGATAAGATAGACACTGAAAAGAAAAATCTAAAAGACATAATTGATGTCTTTGGATTGAACAATGATGAAACAATTGATGCATTAACTGAAAAAATAACTGAAGATGAGAAAATAGTTAATGAAACCAAAGAAGCAAGGGATAAAAAGGAAGCGGAAAAAACAGAAATGTTCAATGAATTGGATAAGATAAGGAAATTAAATGAAAACATCTTGACTTATCAGGAAGCTTGCAAAAACAAGGAATCCCTATTGGCAGAAAATCCTAAGATTGAAGAGGAAAAGGTACAATATGATTACAATATTAAGGTTGCAAATCCTATCTCCAAGGTGCTCACTGCCTTAAATATAAATTCTAAATCATTGGGAGAGAAAAATGAGCAATGTGTCAAACATAGGGAATGTTTGGAAACCAAGATGAATGAATGCAAGGAAAAGGAAGAGGATTTTAAAAAATTAGATGCCTATCCTGCTGAAGCAGAAAAATTAGCCAATGAGATAAATGATTTTGTCAATTTGGATAATGTTTATGAAAGTTATCTGAATAAATCTGATGAATTGGATGAGACCAAAAATAAATATAAAGAAATATCTAAGGAGCATGAAGAGCAAAATGGCTTGTATGAATCAATAAGGCAAAAATATTATCTAAACGCTTCAGTTGAATTGGCGGATACATTGGTTGATGGAGCTCCATGTCCTGTATGCGGTTCAACAGATCATCCTAATAAGGCAATTGCTGCAGATAGTGAATACACTAAGGAAGATGTGGAAAATGCTGAAAAAATAGTGAAAGACCTTGATGGCAAAAGAAAGAAATGTGAAGCTAAGATTGAAGAGATGGAAAAGATAATCGCAGAATATGATATTCCTGAAGACCTTGATGTTAAAGTAGAAAAGGAAAAGAATCTTAAGCTATTGGGAGATAAGAAAGAGGAAAAGGAAAAATTGGATACAGAATTTAAGGAATTGACTGAAGCAAGGCAAGAATTAGATTCTACCATCAAAACAATTAAAGGCAAAATCGAAATGTTTGAAAAGGACATTAAACAGCATGAAGATAATATCAAATCCCATAATCTTGAATTGGAAAAATTATATAAAGATAATGACACTGATTATGATGATTATATCAGTAAAAAGTTAGATGAAGATGATTTATCCAAACTAAAGGCAAAGATTGAAAATTTCGATGAAAAGAAAACCAAATACGAATCAATCATTGAACATTTGGAAGAGGAAGTTAAAGACAAGGAAGTGGTTGATGTATCCGAAATGGAAAAGGCATATAGTTCTGTTGAAGAGGAATATAAGAAGTTAGACACAACCTTCCTGGAATTAAGTGGCACTTTGAAACAATTGAC
>NZ_JAFRJO010000056.1 GCF_017432245.1 Methanobrevibacter sp. | reverse complement strand
TTTCAATGCTACATTAACCGCTGATTTAAGCTATGGAACAAACTATGTATCCAAATGCATTTTCACCAACAATATTGCAAAAGGCCGTGGTGGAGGAGCAATATATGGATTCACACACCTAGACATCAATTCATGCACATTCAATTCAAACCAGGCTAATGAGCATGGAGGAGCCGTTTTTGCAAACAAGAATTTGATTTTAAAGAATTCAAAATTCACCAATAACAAGGTATCCAAAAACGGTGGAGCGGTTTACTTCAGATGCCATGAACAAAGCGGCAGCTATGTAAACAAGACATGGGTTGCTAAGATGAAATACTACTCTGCAAATATCACCAATTGTGCTTTCAGCAAAAACACTGCAAGTAAAGGTGGAGCAATATACGGATTTTTAAATCTTGCATCTGACAAGAAACGCTTGAAAGTGAATAAATGCAATTTCACTGCTAATAAGGCAAGCAAATCAGGCAGAGATGTATTAGGCGGAACCTGCTCTAACTGCATATACAATTACATTAAATTGACTTCAAAAAACAAAACAGTGAAGAAATCTGCTAAAAAGATCACTTTAACTGTGAAACTTACAAAAGGAAAAGCATTGCTTAAAAACAAAAAGATCAAATTCCGATTTAGAGGCAAAAACTATTATGCAAAAACCAACTCAAAAGGAATTGCAAAAGTCATCATTAAGAAAAGCGTGCTTAAAAAGCTTAAGGCAGGCAAAAAATACACTGTAAAAATGTCTTACCTTAAAAACAGCATTAAAAGAACAGTTAAAGTCAAAAAATAATATAGAAATTAAAAGATACCTTATAAATTAAGGTATCAACATTTTCTTTTTTTAAATAGCTAATTTTAATTCTTATAAATGCTTGATATGCGCTTTACTATCAAATATGATATATCTTATAACTATATAAATAATTATTAAATATAAAGTTAACCAAATATAGTTATGTTAATAAAAAATAGGTGAAATGAATGTTGGAACAATACATGCCTTTTATGGGCTTAATAATTTTTGGTAACATAGAAAACCTCATACTCTCATCTCAAGGAGTTGTTGGAGGTGTAGACCCTAAAACATTAGGTGGATTAAGTATAATTGTTGTAATTTTATGGTTATTCATTGGTACTATAGCTACCGATATTGCAATGCAATATGCCGATATAATAACATTTATTGGAGGATTTGCAATATTCGTTTTAGGTGTGAAAGCGGTATGTGATGCTGTAAAAAACATCAAATCTCAAAAAGGAGGTGCATAAGATGGTGAATTTAAAAGATTACGCTCCATTTACAGGATTGTTAATATTTGGAAACATAGAAAACTTAATCTTAGCATCCCAAGGTGCTGTTGCACATGTAAATCCATATATTTTAGGTGGATTGAGTATCATTGCAGTAATCGCATGGCTATTGCTTGGTACCTATGGAACAAAAATGGCTATCAAATACGCAGATTACATTGAAATCTTCGGAGGAGTGGCTATTATTATTTTAGGTATTCAATCCATGCTTGAAGCATTTGGAATATAATAAAAAAGCAATGTTTTATTAATAAAATTGTAGTTTTTAAAAAAAATTATAAAAATTTTATTAATAAACTATATTGTTTTTTAAAAAAAAATTATAAAAAATTTTAAAAAATTTCATTAATAAACTATATTGTTTTTTAAAAAAAATTATAAAAAATTTTAAAAAATTTCATTAATAAATTTATGCCATTTTTTATAAAATATAAAAATATTACACTTTATATATAAAAAAGTATTTTAACCACTAACAATATATTTAATTATACAATTCTCAGGGCGGAGTGAAATTCTCCACCGGTGGTGATTCATTAGTGCAAAAATTTATTTTAAGAATGATAAGTCCACGAGCACAATTGTGTTGATTTGGTGAAAGTCCAAAACCGACGGTGACAGTCCGGATGGAAGAGAATATGAGTTTAAAGTAAATAGGTCTAGATAGCTCTATGTTTGATTATAGAAAATAGCTAAAAACCTAAATAAAATTAATTTACTTAAAAATAAATATCCTTTTTTTGCCCTGATTCTAGTAATTAGAATTAGAAAACTTTTAATTTAAACAACTAAGGAGCTTTACTATGAATCATGAAGAAAGTTTAAAAGGAAGTCCAGAAGAAAGAGTGGAAATAGCATTGGATGCAATAAGATCAGGTAATGGTGTCATTGTAACTGATGATGAAGACAGAGAGAACGAAGGAGACATGATCTTTTCATCAGAACACTTGACTGAAGAGCAAATGGCACTTCTCATAAGAGAAGGAAGTGGAATCGTATGCTTATGCTTAACTCCTGACAAGGCCGATGAATTGGAACTTCCTTTAATGGTAGAAAACAATACAAGTACTTATGGTACTGGATTTACAATTACAATTGAAGCGGCAGAAGGAGTAACCACTGGTGTATCTGCAGCAGACAGAGTGAAAACCGTTAAGGCTGCATCAAATCCAGATGCAAAACCAAGTGATTTACACCATCCTGGACATGTATTCCCTCTTAGAGCAAGAGAAGGTGGAGTGCTTGAAAGAGATGGCCATACTGAAGCAACCATTGATTTAATGAGACTTGCTGGACTTAATCCTGCTGGTGTATTATGTGAAATCACATTGCCAAACGGAACTATGGCAAGAATGCCTGATGTAATTGAGTTCTCAAAAGAGCATGACATGCCTGTTGTAACAATTGAAGACATTATACAATATCGTAAAGAAAACGACTTATAATAATTTAGTAAAAACTATTTAATTTAAAAAATAGCTATTAAAAGCTATGTTTAAAAATCTAGCTTAAATGAATAAAAAACTAAAGAAGGGAAATTATGGAAATTAAAACTATCACAACTGATGTATTGATTATAGGTTCTGGTGGTGCTGGCTGTAGAGCAGCAATTGAAGTGTCCAATCAAGGAAAGGAAGCATTGATTGTTTCAAAAGGATTGTCATTCAGATCAGGCTGTACTGGAATGGCTGAAGGTGGATACAATGCTGCACTTGGACTTGTAGACCCAGAAGATAGTGTAGAAGCACATATAAAAGACACCTTAAAGGGTGGAAGTTACCTTAATGACCCTAAATTAGTAGACATTCTAATCAATGAATCACCTGACAGGCTCCAAGACTTGGAAGAGTATGGAGCACTCTTTGACAGACAGGAATCAGGTGAATTGAACCAAAGGCCATTCGGTGGTCAAACCTATAGAAGAACCTGTTTCCAAGGAGACAGAACCGGCCATGAAATCATGACTGCACTTAAGGAAGAAATCATCAAGCGTGACATAAAGACCGTTGATGAAGTGATGATTACAGCACTTATCAAGGATGATTCAAACAACATCCTCTCAAAGGTAATCGGTGCAGTTGGACTTGACTTGAAGAATAATGACATCATCTATTTCCAAGCTAAAGCGGTTGTTCTTGCAACTGGTGGAGCAGGCCAATTGTTCCCTGTAACCTCAAATACCACCCAAAAGAATGGGGATGGATTTGCACTTGCATGGAATGTGGGAGCAGACCTGATTGATATGGAAGAGATACAGTTCCACCCAACTGGTATGGTTTATCCTGATTCAAGAAAAGGAGTTCTTGTAACTGAAGCTGTAAGGGCTGAAGGCGGAAGACTCATCAACAGCGAAGGGGAAAGGTTCATGGGCAGATACGATGACCGTATGGAACTTGCTACCCGGGATGTTGTCGCAAGGTCAATCTACAATGAGATTATGGAAGGAAGAGGAACAGAGCATGGAGGAGTCTACCTCGATGTAAGCCACCTCGACCCAGATTTGATTGATGAAAAGCTTGAAACAATGGTGCTTCAGTTTGAAGACATTGGTGTAGACATCAAAACCGAACCGATGGAAGTTGCACCTACTGCACACCATCATATGGGAGGGGTCAGAATCAATGAGGATGGTCAATCCACTGTTGAAAACCTATTCGCTTGCGGGGAAGTATGTGGAGGAGTCCATGGTGCTAACCGTCTCGGTGGAAATGCACTTGCAGACACTCAAGTGTTCGGTAAAAGAGCAGGATTTGCTGCAGCTCTTGCATGTGACTTGACTACAATGCAATACAATTTCACAGCTGTTGAAGAGGAAAGGGATAGAATCGAGTCATTGATGAAGGAAGGTTCCATCGATCCAATAGCTATGAAAAAGGAAATCCAGCAATTGATGTGGGAGAAAGTCTCAATTGTAAGAAACGAGCAAAACCTAAAGTCAGCTCTTGAAAGACTTCTTGAAATGAAAGAGGAATTGAATGACCTCAATGTTGATGACAGGACCCAATTCAATGAATCACTCCTTACCGCTCTTGAAGTAATCAATATGGTTGAAATCTGTATCCTTATCGTAAAATCAGCTATCTTGAGAAGAGAGAGCAGAGGAGCACACTTCAGAGAAGACTTCCCAGAAACAAATGATGAGCTTTGGAAAAAGAGCATTGTCATGGGACCAAATAAAATCAGATTTGCTAAACGTTAGTAAAATTGACTAATTTTTATCAATCTTATTTATTCTAATTTTTGTGGAGTTTAACTCCACTTTTTTTATCTAAGAAAAAATAATTCGTATTATAATTAACTATTTTTTAATAATATTATTATATTAATTTAACTACATAAAATTGATTAAAACTGTTAAATTGACTTAATATTAGTAAATTGATATTAAATTAAAAAAATAAACTCAAATCAAAGTTAAATTAATAAATAATTAGTTTTAAACTAATATTTGGCAATTCTAAATTTGGATAATTTATCTAGAACTACGAATTTTAAGCAGGAGGAAAAACACAAGTATGCTCCTGACTAAAAGACAGGAGGTGGTTCTATGATGGATGAAATTTTAAAACTACTACGTGCCGTTAGTTTAATAAATAGAATTCATATTACCTTTTGTATAAAAATTAATTAATTTGTAAAAATTTTTAAATACTGAGTAATTTAAATTTTCCATTTTTAGTTTTGCCTTAGAAATTTCTAGAGATAAAAATATTTAAATATTTAAAAAAACTATATTTAATTAAATACTTGTGTGTCAATCTCATTTGAGATTGATTTTTCCTGCTAGTGGAGATTTATCTCCACTTTTTTTATCTTGTAAAAAATAGTTCGTATGAAATGAAATAATTTATGTAAAAACTTGTTTTAAAAAAATAGAAAAAGGAGTTTTAAAGCTTTTGAGTGTTTAGAACTAACTTCAATAAGGATTTTTTCAAGACTTTTCTCTCATCCTCATCGATTCCATCCATTACTGTATCTTCCCAGTAATCGATGTACTTTAATATCTTATCAGTTCTTTTAATGCCTTTATCAGTTAATTTAACTAATTTTCTACGTCTATTAGAAGGATCTTCTATTCTTTTAATAAGGCCCGCCAATTCAAAACGCCTTAGAAGCTTTGCAGTGTAACCATCACTGACCTTGAATAGATTCACCAATTCCTTTTGAGTTCCTTCAGTAGAAAACCTTATTCTGAGTAAAAAAGGAAGTTCCACTAAACTGATGTCTTCATCTACAAATTCCTCATCAATGTAATTTCTAAAGCTTCCCACCAATTCCTCTACAAAGTGATAAATTCTAATGTCCTCAGGATTTTCATTAATAAACTGATTAGGCAATTCCATATTTACACCAATTCTAAAACACTATAGTTTTTCTCTTTATATAAACTATATTTTTCAATCTATTTAAATATTTTCATTAGATAACTGTTTCCTTAGGAAAGATTTATATATTATATCATATATAATATCTTTAAAAATATATGAAAATTCAAGATAATATTATGATCTAATTAAATAGGTGACAATTATGAGCGATGTTATGTTTGGATTTGGAGCTATGAGATTGGATTTGGAAGAGGAAAACAATCCAAGTTCCATAAATTACGATGATGTTACAGAGATGATTGACTATTATATGGATCAAGGTTTCAACTACTTTGACACCTCTTATGCATACCACAATGGTGCTTCTGAAGCTGCCTTAAAGATTGGACTTGTGGAAAGATATCCAAGAGAATCATTTAAGATAGCTGATAAGATACCTACATGGGCTTTAACTAGCGAAGAGGATAATCAAAAATTTGTAGATATCATGCTTGAAAGATTGGGAACAGATTTCTTTGATGTATTGCTAATCCACAATATCAATGAAGCATTCCTTCAAATAGCTGAAAACTGCAACAGCTTCGATTACATTAAGAAAATGAAAGAGGAAGGAATAGCTAAGAAAATAGGTATCAGTTACCATGACAGGGCGGATCTTCTTGAAGAAATCCTTGAAAAATACGGCTATGCAATAGATGTAGTGCAACTTCAATTAAACTATCTCGATTGGGAAAGCAAACTTACCGAATCCAGAAAGAATTATGAAATCTGTGAAAAATTCGGCAAGGATGTAATTGTAATGGAACCAATAAAAGGTGGAACTCTCTACAATTTGCCTGACGACATTAAAGAAAAATTTGAAAAAGAAGGCATGACACTGGTTGAAGCTGCCTTAAGATTTGCAGCAAGCCATGAAAACGTCAAAGTGGTTTTAAGTGGTGTAGGAAACCTCGAGCAGATGAAAGAGAACTGTGAAGTATTCAAGCCATTTGAACCTATGAGCGAAGAGGAAGAGAAGTTCGTGCTTGAAATGGCAAATGAAATCAAGGAACTCATTGCAATAGACTGCAGTTATTGCGGATATTGCCTAAAGGAATGCCCAGCAGGAATCCCTATACCTGATTTCTTTGAATTGTACAACAGTGAAAAGATGTATTCACTTCCTTCATTGCATGCAATCTATGGAACAACTGCAGCTGCAAATGCACCAGCATCCGCATGTACTGAATGTGAATCCTGCATGGCAATCTGTACCCAAAAACTAGACATTCCAACACTTCTAAAAGATGTTGTAAATACATTTGAATAATTTTAAAAAAAATATAATGAATAAATTTTTTCAATCAATAAAGATGGTGGTAAAATGAAAACTTTAGTAACTTATTTCTCAGCAAGCGGAGTAACCAAAAGAGTGGCAGAAAAAGTGGCAAATGCACTTGATGCAGACATCTTTGAGATTGCTCCTGAAACTCCATATACCGCAGCAGACTTGGATTATATGGACAAGACAAGCAGATCAACTATTGAAATGAATGACAGAACATTTAGGCCTCCAATCAAGGAAACAATTGATGTCGCTGAATATGATACTATTCTCATCGGTTTTCCAGTATGGTGGTACACCGCTCCAACTATAATAAACACTTTCATTGAAAGCATTGACATTGCTGGAAAAACTGCAATAGCTTTCTGCACTTCTGGAGGAACTGGAATTAGCGGTTGTGAAAACGACTTGAAAAACGCTTATCCAGAAGCTAATTGGAAGCCAGGAAGAAGGTTATACGGTAGAGAATCTGATGATGAAATCATCAATTGGGTAAATGAATAAATATTTTAAACGAAAATGAATAAAAAATTATTCATTTTCTTTTTTTATCAACCCAAAAATAGTTCGTAAAATATAAAATAAATTTAATAATTAAAAAAATATAGGAATAGAAAAATTGCCTATTCCTCAGCTTCCGCTTCCCTTAACTCTTTCATTTCTGCAATAGCTCTTTTTGCCTCACTTAAGATATGGCCTTCATCCACAGTGAGAAGCTTTCTATTCTCCATCAATATCTTACCGTTACAGATAGTGGTGTCAACATTGGAACCGTTAGCGGAATA
>NZ_JAFRJO010000001.1 GCF_017432245.1 Methanobrevibacter sp. | reverse complement strand
TAAAAAATAAGATAAAAATAAAAAAAAGAAAATGAAAAGTGATATTCGAAACTATAAGAAAAACTTAGTTACTCAATCATCTAAATTGAAAACAGAATCTGCTCCTTTTCCTTCATAGTCATAATATTTATCATCATCTTCATCCAAATTCCGTTTAGCAGTGCTGGATTTCTTTTTAGAGGATTTAGGCTTTTCAACATAATCATCCAAAAGGGATTCGTATCCTTCATCACCAAACACTCCATCATCGAAGAAATCATCACTAAAGTCTTCATATTCCTCTTCTGCAGGTTCCTTAACTTTAGCTTTTTTAGAAGATTTAGGTTTGGATTTAGATTTTGTCTTAGATTTTTTAGATGATTTGGATTTAGCTTTAGGCTTTTCAACATAATCATCTAAATTGTCAAAAACATCTGCATCCTTAGAGCTTTTGAATGTATGTCTTGATTTTTGGGAATTAACCTCTTCATCTCGAATAGGAGAGATATAATCCTCTTCCTCGTAATCACCATCAAAGCTTAAATCTTCAAATTCATCATCCAAGTCAGACTCGCCCTTATCCCTATTGAACATGTTTATCTTATCGAATAATGATTTTGATTTCTTTTTGGCACCATTTGAGGAATCATCTGCACCATAATCTAAATCATCATAGCGATTATATTTATCATCAAAATCCTCATCGTAAGGAGAATCAAATTCCTCTGATGACAAATCAACATTTCTTAGGACATTTTTACCTGATTTGGACTTTGAACTTCCAAATCTATTTAATCTTCTGGATTTTGATTTGCCTTCCTCAACAATATCCTCCATCTCTTCATCATCATTATCATCCCTTTTGAACCTATTCCTTAAGGATTTATAAGGACTTACAAATGAACCGTTTTTATCAAATAAAGGATTATGATCTTCTTCTTTATAATCATCAATGGTCTTTTCAACATAGTCTTTTTCTTTAAAGTAGTTCATTCCACCTTTATTGTCTGACAAATCAAGAGAATAATCGGTTTTACAAGGGATAATTGTTAATGCTAAAGGAACAATCACAAATATGGAAGCGATAACTGATTGGACAAGCAAACTTTGCCTATCTCCAGCAAGTATTAAATTATAAACTCCTAAAATCCAAATAATGGCTAAAATTATTGGAATGATGAATTTAATTGTAATTATCCAAGATTTATCCACTTTAATATAGGAATTACTGTTTATAACTGAACGTAAGTCCTCAATATCATAAACCCAAGCTAAAACAATTATTTCAAAAAGAACACCTAATATAATTGCAAATTGAGTTATGAATGAATCTGTAATTCTTAAAAGGTATTCGCCCATACCAGTTGCAAATATGAATGACAAGAACAATCCTACTAAGACAAGCTGTCTAACAGCCCTGTCCCTTGTCCATCCGAATTTTTCGCTTATTGCATTGGACAATGGTTCAATCAAAGCTAAAACAGTGCTTAAACTGCCAACAAATATAAGCAAGAAAAATGCTGGAGCAACCATATAAACCCATGGATCCATTATATTGAATACATTAGGGAAAACAACGAATATCAAGGAAAATCCATCGCTGACTAAACTGGTAATTGGAATATTCCTGCCTAATGCCATATACCCCATGATTGCAAATAGGAGAACTGAAACCAATACCTCAAAGACCAGACTTACCAAAACAATAATCCATGCATTGTCAATCAATTTTGCATTGTCTCCCAAGTAAGAGGAATATGTACTTGCAATAGCATAACCTAAACCATATGAGAATATCAATTGACCAAATGCAGCTAGCCATACATTAAAATCCAAGAGCACAGACCAATTTGGATTAAACAAGGCCATTATTCCAGTACGGGACCCTGGCAATTGAAGAGAGAACAATAGCATTCCAATTAACAATACAAATGACAATATTAAAGATATTTTACTTATTGTCAAGATTCCCTTGTTGATTTCCTTACGGGAGAATAAATAAATCAAACCCCATATTACTATCAAGCCAACCCCAATAGGAACTACAAGATAAGTTAGCCCATATGGATTGGAGGTGCTATGAAGCAATGTAGTTGTAAAGAAAACACTAGGATTGCTACCCCATCCTTTAAATAAACTAAGGATAATATAGATAAGGTCCCAAGACATTATGCAGGTATAATAAATCAGCACTATAAAAATCAGGAACACTACAAACCATGCTATGATTTCAAACTCTGACTTGATATTATAAAATACCTTAGGCAGACTTGACTTGAACTTGAACCCCACACCAAATTCCAATACTAAAATAGGGATAGCCATGACTACAATAGCTAAAATATATGGTATAAGGAATGTTCCTCCACCATTTTCATACATAAGATAAGAAAATTTCCAAATTCCAGACAGTCCAATGATGGCTCCTATCATAGCTATTAGGAAACCTGTTGAACTATCCCATCTATTTCCTATAATTTCATCACCCATCTTACATCACATCAATAAGAATAATCAGTTTTTTAAATAAATATTTTAAAATATTCACATATCTCTTTAATTACATCTCATAAATAATTTAATTTTAGATTTTATTATTATAAATATATTAAAGTTTTAATTATTTAAAAAATTTGCTTATTTTGGAAAAATTATAGAGAAATAGTGGAAATAATAAAAGTAGAAAAAATAGAAAAATTGTTGAAAAATATATAAAACAGGAAAAATAAAAAAATGGAAAACTTCCCAAAAAATAAAAATGAAGAGGAATTATTGATTATCCTCTTGAATTGGTTTATAATAATCCTCATTCCTTGCAGGCAATAGAGTGAATATTATTGGAACAACTACAAGAGCAATAGCTAAAGCAAGCATAACCAAATGGCTTGTAGTATCTCCAGTTAAAATAGTGCTATAAACTCCTTGAGCCCATAACACAAAGATACAAACCGGCAAGATATACTTAATAATGACCTTCCAGAATGAATCCATCTGAATGGTTGAATGACTGTTTAAGACTTCAACAAGCTCATCAAAATTATATATCCAACCGAATATTATACATTCAAGGAATACTCCAAACAGCAATGCAAAGTTGTTTAGGAATGCATCAAAGATTCCTAAGAGGTAGCTTCCTGCAGCAGTTGAAAATAAGCAGGATATGCAGAATCCAACAATACATACCAAAGTTGCGGATCTTCTTCTTGAAAAGTCGAATTTTTCAGAAATTGCAAAAGAAGCCACTTCAAGCAGAGCCATAAGAGAAGTTAAACCTGCAAATAAAATGCATAAGAAGAACAATGGCCCAATAATAGATGACCAAGGACCCATTACATTAAATACTTTCGGGAAAACAACAAATGCCAAACCTGTACCTTCAGTAACCAATTCATTGAATGGGATTCCACTTGTTAAAGCCATAAATCCTAAGATTGAGAAGATTCCAATAGCATTGAACACCTCAAATCCTGAGTTGGAAAATGCTACAATCAAAGCATTGTCAGTTAATTTGGAATCCTCAGGAAGGTAGCTTGCATAGGTAAGAGCAATTGACATGCCTAAACTAAGGGAAAATACAATCTGACCAAATGCTGCAAGCCATACATTCAAATTGGTTAATGCAGACCAATCAGGTGTGAATATCTGAGTGTAACCTATTGAAGCGCCAGGTAAAGTCAATGAAAATGCAACAATTATAATGACAATTGCAAGCAAGACAGGCAATAATATTTTGCTTACTTTACCAATACCTTCATTCAAGTCCTTTTGGACAATGAACCATGAACTTAACCAAATAAGAAGAATGGATATGAAAACCCATGGAACGATAGTGGTAATGCCTGAAAGGGAATCAGATGCATGCAAAACACTAACTGTAAAGAACAAATCAGGATTTGCACCCCATGCCTTGGTTAAACTCAAAGCGACATATATCAAGTCCCAAGCTACTACACAAACATAATAGGTTGTGATTAGGAATACAACCAATATGATAAACCAGGCAATAGGTTCCAATCTAGACTTAATGGTAAAAAATATCTTGGATAAGGATGTTTTGAATTTAAATCCTACTGCATATTCAACCAAAACAAATGAGATTCCTAAAATAAATAGAGAAACTATATAAGGAATCATGAATGATCCTCCACCGTTGGAATAAAGGACATTTGGGAAACGCCAAATATTTCCTAAACCTACAGCGGAACCAATCATTGCCAAAACAAAAGCAATATTACTATCCCACACAGACTTTTCGTTCGCCATAAAAATCACTACAATAAACAAAAAATATCAAATAAATGAATATGAATCAAATAAACATAATATGAATAATTAATTATTAAAAGATAAATGAATAATTAATTATTAAAAGATAAATGAATAATTAATTATTAAAAAGATAATGAATAATTAAATTAATTAATAAAACCTTAAAAAACATTTTATTAATTAATTCAACTAATAAAAAATTTTAAAAAAGTTTATATTAAAATTAAAATATTAAATTAAAAATTAAAGTTAGAATACTGAATAAATATTAAATTTAAAATTTAATTAAAAAATAAAAAGAAGAAAAAGGAAACTTAAATAGATAAAACTATTTAAGTAGTTTCTTAAACTTCTTAAGCTTTTCAACTTCTTAAGCTGCTTCATCAAAAGGTACTTTTTCACCAAGCACTCTTAATCCGATGTACATTACTACAATAGCTACAGGGATTGAAATGTACCATTGGATACCGAATCCTGCAGGGATGTAACCGAATATGATAGCAATTGCTGCAACGAATATTGCATAGTATATCTGAGTACTTACGTGGTCAATGTGGTTACAGCTTGTACCCATAGAGGATAAAATTGTGGTATCTGAAATTGGTGAACAGTGGTCACCAAAGATAGCACCAGTCAATACACCACTAGTACATACGATTACAAAGCCCATTTCAGGGTTAACTGCCCAAGCAAGAGGAATGGTTAATGGCATTAAAATACTCATTGTACCATAGGAAGTACCTGTTGCAAAGGAAATCAAAGCACCTAAAACGAAGATTAATGTTGGTAAGATAAATATAGGTATTGCACCTGCCAATACACCTACTAAATAATCAGCAGTACCTAATTCACCAATAACTCCACCTAAGGACCAAGCAAGGAGTAAGATTACACCAGTGATAACGATAGTTTTCATACCGCCTACCCATTCACTGATAGCTTCTTCGATGGTCATGATCTTTTGGAGTACAGCCATGAGAATAGCTACAATGGAAGCAAGCAATGCTGCTTGGAACAAAGCAACAGATGCGTCAGAAGCTGCTAATGCTTCAAATATACCGCTGAATGATAATGGGGAAGTTTTCATTAAGGTAATTAAAGCTTGGTCTTCTCCACCTAAGATAGTGGTATATCCGCTCCAGTAGAATGCAATAAGTGCACCGACAATCAATACACCAATAGGAATAATTGCATTCCAAACAGATAATTTAATACCATCAACCGGTTTAACATCATCAAAACTGGTTGCTTCAAGAGATTCGACTGGTTCATCTTCTTTTCTAGCACGAGCTTTTTTCTCTGCGTCTTTCATTGGTCCGAATTCATAGTAAGTGAGTGCAGAGATAACAATGAAGATTAAGATTAAAATGTTATAGAATCTAAATGGAATAGTTTGTAAAAATATGCCGAATCCACTTACATTCATTCCAATGGATTGGAACCCTTGAGTAATTAAACTGAGTTCTAAACCAATCCAGGTAGAAATAATAGCGATACCTGCAACAGGAGCTGCAGTTGCGTCTACTACAAATGCTAATTTTTCTCTGGATACGTGAAGTTTGTCCATAACAGGTCTCATGATAGGACCTACAATTAAGGAGTTTGCGTAATCGTCAAAGAATACACATAAACCTAAAAGTTCAGTGAATAATTGAGCTTTTCTAGGAGTGTCAGCACGTTTAGCAAATTCATCTGCTAAAGCTTTTGCACCACCCATCTTGGTTACTAATTGAATGATACCACCAATAAGTAAACATTGAAGGATAATACCTGCATTCCATGGATCAGCCATACAAGAAATAATTTGACTACCCATTGCTAAAAATGCATTGATAGCAGAGCTGATAATGTTTAAGTCGTTTACGGAAACCATAAATTCTCCAACGAAAACCCCAATAAACAAAGATAAAATAGTCTCTTTGGTTATGAATGCTAAAGCAATAGCCACAAGAGGCGGTAAGAGAGTTAAAATACCGAAACGAACTGCATTATCGTCTCCAGCTGGTGCATTGGTAATTAGCAAGGATAAAACGAAAAGAGCTATTACAGAAATAGCTACAATCAATCCAATTTTTAAATTTCTATTCATTTCCATAATCACACCATTTTTATAAAAAATTAAAAAATACGAATTAAACGATAGCAAATTTTATTTTAAAAAATCCAAAATAAGGGATTTGGATTTATAAATAAAAATTAAAAACCGTCCAACATAATAAGTAAAAACACAGCATTTAATATATTATGTAAAATATTAAACTAAATTTTACTTAGTTAATATATAATATATTTATAAAATTAATATATAAATTTAACTTTAAAATTAAGTAAAATTAGCTTTAAAATTGATTAAATTTAGTAAAATAATATAAAAAGGGAATAAAATTATTTAAAATTATTTATTTCAATATAACTAAGAAATAAATTGATTTAATAAAAATAGTAAGGTTTTAAAAAAAGAATAGTAAAATAAAATTGAAATAAAAAATGAAAGAATAGATATAGAAAAATGAGGGATTTAAGAGAATATTTGCTCTAACATCCAGTCCGCATCATATTCCTTAATGTCATCATAAGATTGTCCCATACCCAAGAATAGAATTGGCTTTTTAATAATGTAACCAATTGAAAGTGCAGCACCACCTTTTGAATCGGCATCTGCCTTTGTAAGTATGACACCATCTATATCAATAGCTTCATTGAATTTTCTTGCCTGTTCTGTTGCATCGTTACCTGTTAATGCATCACCTACAAACACGACCAAATCAGGCTTAGAGACCCTACGGATCTTCTTCATCTCATCCATCAAATTGGTGTTTGTTTGCATTCTTCCAGCAGTGTCAATCAATACAAGCTCTTTTCCTCTAGCTCTAGCATGCTGAACTGCATCAAATGCTACAGCTGCAGGGTCAGATCCCTTTTCATGCTTGATTAATTTAACGCCTAAATTGTCTGCATGATATTGAACCTGTTCAATAGCTCCTGCCCTAAATGTATCTGATGCAGCAATAACTGGAGTGTATCCTTTTTTAATGTAATAATTAGATAATTTACCAATAGTTGTGGTTTTTCCAGTACCATTGATACCTACAAGCATTACAACAAGAGGCTCGCCTTGGGCAACTTTCTCTTCAAGGAGTTCAGTCATTGATTTTCCTTCGATATTAATGATTTTAGCCACTGCATTTTTAAGAGCTTCATAAGTGTATTCTTCAATATCACTGCTTCTTTTTATCTTTTGGCCAACCAAATCATTTTTAACAGATTCAACAACAACACTTGAAACATCCATTGCCACATCCGCTTCCAAAAGACCTAATTCAAGTTCGAATAATATGTCTTCAACATCATCTTCAGATATTGACTTTTCCTTAATGAATGATAAGAATCTGCCGGATCTCTCCTTTTTATCTTCATCTTCAGACCTTTCATCAGATGCTTCTTTCTTCTTACGTCTAAATAGTGAACGTCTGGATTTTTTAGATTCCTCTTCTTCCTCTTCTCCTTCTTCTGGAATCTCTTCTTCAGAATCTTCTTCAGCTTCTTCTTCAGTGACTTCCTCTCCAAGTTCCTCTTCAGACCCATCTATCTCTTCAGATTCTTCTTCAAAATCTGCATCTGAATCTTCTTCAGCTTCTTTTTTATCTCTTTTTAAGAAACCTAAGACTCCTGATTTTTCTTTTTTATCATCGGCTGAATCTTCTTCAGACTCTTCTTCTAAAGCAGCATCTAGCATTTCATCCAATTCTTCTTCGGAAATATCTTCATCATCTGAAAATTCTTCAATCTCTTCAGATTCTTCTATTTCATCAAAAGTTTCTTCGCTAGATTCTTCGATTAATTCTACATTATTCTCTTCTTTAGCTTCATCTTCGACTTTATTTTTTAATTTACCACTTGCATCAGCAAATTTTTTCTTTAATGAATCAAACAAGTTTATCCCTGCCTAATAATAAGTATTAAAATTTAATTTTTTAAAAATTTCATTTAAAATTATACAAATATTATAAAATATTTCTATCATTAATTATTTTTATATTTAAAAATTAATAAACTTACTTATTTTAAAGATAATATATGAATCCTATTGTTGAAATTTTAAAAAAATAGGGCTTGAAAAATAAGATAAATCTAAAAATAAATATAAAAATCTAAAATAAAATAAGAAAATCTAAAAATAAATATAAAAATCTAAAATAAAATAAGAAAATCTAATAAAAAATAAAAAAATAGTTAAAAAAAGAAGAATAATAGATAAAAATCTATTATTTACTTAATGAAAACAAATTATTACTTACATCATTCCTTGAGATTGGAGCTTTTGCATTAGTTGTTCAGCTTGAGGAGAAAGCTGAGCTACAATATTAGTGATTTGTTGTAAATCTGCAAATAACTTGTCTAAAGTATTTTCAAGCTCTTGTTTTTGTTGAGCAGCAGTTTCTTTAGCTTCTTCGAAGGTTTTGGATACTGCTACACCAGAACCGAGGCTCATAATAACTTTATTTTCATTTTTAATCTCTGCATTAATGAAGGAGCCAGCACCGAGAGGCACTAAAGTCTCTACAGTGTCTTTACCACTTATATCATCTAATGTAGATTCTAAAATTTTAATTTCAGCAAGAGAAGTTTGAACTGCATCAATTTGAGTTTGGTATAACTCAGATTGGGATTTGTAAACTTC
>NZ_JAFRJO010000055.1 GCF_017432245.1 Methanobrevibacter sp. | reverse complement strand
GGGTTGTTCGCCCATTACAGGGGAACGTGAGCTGGGATTAGACCGTCGTGAGCCAGGTTGGTTGCTATCTAATGGCTGTGTTAGGAGTCTGAGGGGAAGGTGGCTCCAGTACGAGAGGAACGAGTTGTCGGTGCCTCTGGTTTACCAGTTGTCTGATAAGGCATTGCTGGGCAGCTACGCACTGGACGATAAAGGCTGAAAGCATCTAAGCCTGAGGTGTCCCCTGAAAATAGATTGCTTAGGACGCGAGTAGAAGACTCGTTTGATGGGGTAGGGATGTGAGCTTCGAGGTTTTTTTCCGAGTTGTTTAGTCCGCTGCTTCCAATTGTTCGCTTGCTTTATTTTCTTTTATTATTGAAAATTAATGCTATGTTTGAATTCCTAGTGTTCGTGATGGACAGTTAGGATTCGGTTTGGTGTATTCAGTTTGGGTGAAAATGTACGTTTATTTAAGATCATTTATTTTATGAGTCAAATTATGTCTTGATTCTATCATAATCATATAGGTTTGGCGGTCATAGCGATGGGGTTACACCTGGTCTCGTTTCGATCCCAGAAGTTAAGTCTTTTCGCGTTTTGTTTGTGTACTATGGGTTTCGGTCTATGGGAATTTCATTTAGCTGCCAGCCTTTTTTTATCCAAGAATAATTAGTTTTATTCTTAACGAACTACTTTTTATATTTTATTTTTATTTCTTCAAATATTTTTTTAATTTATTAAACTATAATTGAGAGTATATTTATATATTTTCAATAACATATTTTTAAAATACAGTATTATAATTATAAAGTTCATTATATTTTTTAACTTTTTTTAAAAGGTTATTGCAATGAATATAGTTTATTTGATATTAAATTAATCTAAATTTACAATTTAATATTCATAATTATTTTTTTTAAAAGATAATAAAGGTTTTAAAATGGAAAAGGGAACATTATATGGAGTAAGTATTGGGCCAGGAGACCCTGAGTTAATTACTGTAAAGGCAATGAACATAATATCCAAGTGCAAATATATAGCAACACCACATACTGGAACCGGTGATTCATTGGCATTGTCTATTGTATCTCAAGCTACAGATTTATCCCAAAAGGAAATAATGCTTTTAGAGTTTCCAATGACTAAGGATAAGGACATTTTAGCTGAAAGCCATAAGAATGCTGCGGAATCAATTGCTAAGGTTCTTGATGAAGGTGAAGATGTAGCAATGTTAAATTTAGGGGATGTAACTATCTTCTCAACATTTGCATATACAATGGATCAATTATTGGAAAAAGATTATGATGTAGAGGTCATTCCAGGTGTAACAAGCTTTTGCGCTTCAGCTTCCAAATTAAGAATAGGATTGACTACAATGAATGATCCTTTGCATATTATTCCTGCAACAGGAATAGACTTAAAGGAAGCTTTACAAATGCCTGGTTCTAAGGTATTGATGAAAATAGGCAGGTCAATGCCTAAATTAATCGAAACATTGAAGGAATTAAATCTTGAGGATAATGTCTATGCAGTTGAAAACTGTGGTTTGGAAAATGAAAAGATCTATAATTCTTTAGATGAATTTGATGAAAATATGGGATATTTCACTATTGTTGTAGTAAAGTAATTGAACTCATTAGTTTTATTGGGGATTTCATATGGCAGAAAAACGTTTGGTTAATCAAAAATTATTGCGTTGCGGTTATACAACAGGGACATGTGCAGCGGCAGCTTCTAAGGCAGCAGTTGCAATGCTCTTTAAACAGGAATCAATGGATTCTGTAGCAATCACAACACCTAATCAAACTGATCTCCTAATTGATGTTTTAAACCCTCAGTTTAATGATAATGTGGCAAGCTGTTCTATTGAAAAGGATAGTGGTGATGACCCTGACATAACTAATGGGATATTGGTATCTTCCAAAGTGACTTTATTGCCGGATTCTTCAGAAATTATTATTGAAGGTGGAAAAGGAGTTGGAAAAGTAACTAAAGGTGGGCTAGATCAACCAGTTGGTATGTCTGCTATAAACTCTGTTCCTCGAAAAATGATAAAGGATTCATTAAATGAATTGGCGATGCAATATAATTATAGGGGTGGCTTTCATGTTTTAATTTCTGTACCGAAGGGTGAAGAAATAGCAAAGAAAACTTTCAACCCTGAATTAGGTATAGTTGGGGGCATTTCAATATTGGGTACAACAGGTATTGTTGAGCCAATGAGTGCCAAGGCATTAGCTGATTCAATCAAGGTGGAAATCAGTGTCATTGCTGCAGAAAGCAATGAGTCCATACTTATTTTCTTAGGTAATTTTGGTAAAAAATTCACAGAAGAAGATTTGAACTTATCTACAAAACCTGGAATAATGTGCAGTAATTTCATTGATGTTGCATTGGATAGCTCTGTTGAATTTGGGTTCAAGAATATTCTTTTAGTTGGCCATATAGGTAAATTTGTAAAACTGGGAATAGGAATGTTTAACACCCATTCACATAATGGTGATGGAAGGATAGAAACATTATTATCCTGTGCATTGGATGCAGGTGCAAATATGAAAATCCTAAAAGAGATTCAAAAATGTGTTACTACAAATGCTGTGTTGGATATCTTGTATGAAAATGACTTATTGGATAATACTATGGAAGTCTTAAATGATAGAATACAACATAATATTGATAGAAGAGTTCCAGATGACATCAATGTAGGATTCATATGCTTTGCCAATACTGGAGAGTATTCTGGAGTTTTATTTGAAAGTGAAAATGTAGATGATTTGAAAGAATTATGGAAAAAGTAAAAATAACTGACTATTTAAGATAATCTTTATTTGATTATTATTGGAAATATTGGAGGAAAAAATAATGATTCATTTTGTTGGAGCAGGAAGTGGAGCTGTTGATTTAATAACCATAAGAGGAGCAGAACTCCTAAAAGAGGCGGATCTTATAATTTATGCAGGTTCATTGGTTAATCCTGATTTGTTAAATTATGCTAAGGATTCATGTGAAATTTATGATAGCGCTAAAATGACTTTAGATGAAGTCTTGGAAAAGATGTTTGAAGCTGAAAAGGAAAATAAGATGACCGTTCGTTTACACACTGGAGATTCAAGTATCTATGGTGCAATCCGTGAACAGATGGATCGCTTGGATGAAGAAGGAATCTCTTATGATGTATGCCCTGGAGTTTCAAGTTTCTGTGGTGCAGCAGCTGCATTGAAAGCTGAATATACCTTGCCTGATGTAAGTCAAAGCGTAATCATTACACGTATGGCTGGCAGAACCCCAGTTCCTGAAAAGGAAAGCATTGCATCATTTGCAGAACATGGGGCAACCATGGTGATTTTCTTGAGTACAGGTCTCCTTAAGGACTTATCTAAAGAGCTTGTAAAAGGAAAGTACACTGAAGACACTCCTGCAGCAATCGTTTATAAGGCAACTTGGCCTGATGAGAAGGTTATGCGCTGTACTGTTGGAACATTATATGAAACTGCACAGGAAAATAACATTACCAAAACTGCTTTAATAATTGTTGGAGATGTTTTAGACAGTGAATATTCATTGTCACGTCTTTATGCAGATGATTTTTCAACTGAATTCAGACAAGCTAAAAAATAATTTTATTTGAGTTTAAGTTTATGAATGGTTTTCCTTGACTATGTGAGGTTAAGAATGAAAGTATCGATTATTGCATTTACGGATAATGGTATGGAAATTGCCTATAAGTTATCAAATTCATTATCTGAAGTTAATGATGTGGATTTTACTCGATGTGGGAAAGGCGCTTTGTCAACTTGGAGTGAGGAACATTTCTCCACAAGTGATGCGCTTATTTTCATAGGGGCAATAGGAATCGCACTAAGGGCAATTGCTCCTTACATCAAGACCAAAACAAAGGATCCTGCTGTAGTTGTTGTAGATGAATTAGGACAGTTTTCAATACCTATTCTCTCTGGACACATTGGAGGCGCTAATGAATTGGCATTAAGGATATCTGAAATATTAAATGCAATTCCTGTAATTACAACTGCCACTGATATCAATAAGGTATTTGCAGTGGATACTTGGGCAAAAAGCCAAGGATTACAGATTTTAAATCCACAATGCATTAAACTGGTCTCATCTAAACTTTTAAAAGGTGAATCCCTACATGTCAAATCAGATTATCCTATTCAAGGAAATTTGCCTAAGAATGTTTATCTTAATGATTTAGAAGATTCTAATGTGGGATACGATGTGATAATCACTCATAACGATTTAGAAAATGAACGTAAGAATGATACATTATTATTAGTCCCACAAATCATTACAGTTGGCATTGGATGTAGAAAAGACATAAGCTTTGAAGCGATAGAAAGCTCCATTTTAAATATACTTGAAAGTGAAAATTATCATATTTTGGCTATAAATGCTTTGGCAAGCATTGATAAAAAGGCTAATGAAAAAGGAATTTTAGAATTTGCAAAGAAATATGATTTGCCATTTAATACTTATAGTGCAGAGGAACTTAACAGTCTTGAAGGAGATTTTACAAAGTCTGAATTTGTTAAAAGTGTTGTGGAAGTGGACAATGTCTGTGAACGTTCCGCAATTATGGAAAGCAATGGAAAATTGATTAGAAGAAAGGACACTTGTGATGGGGCAGGTGTGACTGTTGCTTTAGCAATGAATGATCCTATTATTTCATGGAAATAATAATTCAATAATTTAAAAATAATTCAAAAAAAGTTAATTCATAATTATAAATTAATAATAATACTAAAATCATTAGGTGTCTATTGGAGGAAAATTTATGAAATGTGTATCTGTTGTCGGTATTGGGCCTGGAAATGAGTTATACCTTAGCATAGCTGCTAAAGAGACTCTTGAGGAATCAGATTTAATTGTAGGTTATAAAAAATATGTTGAACTTGTAGAAGAGTACTTGCCTGAAAAAGAGTATCTCTACACTGGAATGACAAAAGAAGTTGACCGCTGTAAGATGGCATTGGAAAAAGCATCTGAAGGCAAATGTGTTTCTGTAGTATGCAGTGGAGATGCTGGAGTATATGGTATGGCTGGATTGGTTTATGAGCTTTCAGTTGACTATCCTGATGTTGAAATCGATATTGTTCCAGGAATAAGTGCTGTTTTAAGTGGATCTGCAGTGTTAGGCGCTCCAATAGGTCATGACTTTGCTGTAATCAGTTTATCAGATTTATTAACTCCTTGGGAATTGATTGAAAAAAGGTTGGCATTAGCTGGTGAAGGGGATTTCTGCATTTGCCTTTATAATCCTTCAAGTCATAAAAGAAAGGATTACTTGAAAAAGGCATGTGAAATCTTATTGAAATTCAAAGGTGAAGACACCATTTGCGGATATGTGAGAAACATCGGTAGAGAGGGTGAAGAATATTACATCACCAATCTTTTGGAGCTTAAGGACACTGAAGTGGATATGTTTACCACTGTTTTCATCGGAAATTCCAATACAAAAGTCATTGATGATAAAATGGTAACCCCAAGAGGTTATAAAGGCGTATAATATAAATGATATGATATTTATTAAATTAATTAATAAGTTCTCAAATTATATTTAATTATTATTTAACTAAAAAGTTTTCAGATTAGAGGTGTGAATATGCACAAAATTGTTTTATTTGGAGGAACTACTGAAGGACGTCTATTGACTGAATTCCTATCTCAAAATAAGATTCCTGCTATAGTTTGTGTTGCTACAGAATATGGGGAGAAAGTATTGGAATATGAACCTCCAGTTATAGTTCAGCCTAAAAGACTAAAACCTGGCCCTATGAGAAAACTATTTGAAGAAGAGCAGACTGAATTTGTTTTTGATGCTACACATCCTTATGCTACAGAAATTAGCAAACACATTAAGGAGATTTGTGAGGAACAGGGCATTGAATACATTAGAGTCTTAAGAGAATCAATTGAGATTGAAGATGCTGTAAAAGTATCCAGTATGGAAGAGTTAATTGATTATCTTAACACTACTGAAGGATTGATCTTTTCTTCAATGGGAGCGAAAGAGGCTCCCGCATTAACAGATGTGGAAAACTTCCAGGAAAGGGTTTACTTGAGAATGCTACCTTCACCCGAAGGAATGAAGCAATGCCTTGATCTAGGTTATCCTATGAAAAACCTTTGTGGAATGCAAGGTCCTTTTTCTAAGGAATTCAATAAAGCACAATTCAAGGAAATCGGTGCAGATATACTTGTAACTAAGGATTCCGGCAATGTTGGAGGTTTTTTAGAAAAGACAGATGCTGCAAAGGAATGTGGTATGGAAGTTGTTGTATTGTCCCGATTAGTCAATGAAGAAGGGATAAGTGTAGAAGAAGCTAAGGACACCATTAGGAGTAAATGCTTATGAAGGAAATCAATATTATTGGAATGGGTATGAGTGAAAAGACACTCACCGCTGAAGCTTTAGAATTAATCATTGAAGCAGATATATTAATAGGTGCTAAACGATTAATCAATGAGTTTTCTCACATGAATAAACCTAGTTTTAATGCTTATTTATCTAATGACATACTTGAAATAATAGAAGAGACAGATGCAGAAAAAATAGCGATATTAGTTTCTGGCGATGTTGGATTTTATAGTGCTGCTGAAAAATTGGTTGATGTCCTAAAGGATTATAATCCTAATCTTGTTTCTGGAATCTCATCTGTATCATACTTTTTTGCAAAATGCAGTCTCCCTTGGAAAGATGCTAATTTGATAAGTTGTCATGGGCTTGATACGAATATTGTTTCATCAGTTCGCAGAAATAGATTTACCTTTGCATTAACAGGTAAAAACATTCCAGAATTGCAGAAGGAATTGGTAAAATATGGATTCGGCGATTTGAAGGTTTGGGTTGGTGAGAATTTAGGCTCAGATGAAGAGTCCATTCAAGAATCCACAATATCTGAATTAGCTGGAAAGCAGTTCAATTCCCTAACCGTTTTGATTATAGAAAATCCTGATTTTGATTCAAGAATCAGAACAGGAATTCCAGATGAGGAATTCATTAGAGGAAAAGTCCCAATGACAAAGTCTGAAGTTAGAGCTGTATGCTTGTCTAAATTATCAATAAATCCTGATGATGTGGCTTATGATATCGGTTGCGGAACCGGTTCAGTAACAATTGAAATGGCATTTTCAGCATATGATGGAAAGGTTTATGCCTTTGACAAGAATGAAGAGGCAATTGAATTGTTAAATAAAAATTGCCAAAAGTTCCACTTGGATAATGTGGAAGCCATCTGCGGATTGGCTCCAGAATGCCTTAAGGACTTACCTGTTCCGAATGTGGCATTTATTGGAGGAAGCTCTGGAAATATGGAAGAAATAGTCAATTATCTTTATGGAATTAATGATAAAATGAGGTTTGTCATAACTGCAGTTACTCTTGAAAGTGCAATGGCTGGATTGGATTCCTTAAAGAATGTTGGAATAAGTGGTGACATTGTTCAAGTTGCAGTTTCTAAAGGTAGGCAAATCGGTGATTTGCATATGTTGATGGCTCAAAACCCTATATTCATTATTAGTGGAAGTGGTCAAGATGAATAGAATATTGATTTCCGGAACCAGCAGTAACTGTGGAAAGACAACAATCACTATGGCTTTGCTTGCAGCATTCCAAAAAAGAGGTTTGGAAATCGCTTCCTTCAAATCAGGTCCTGATTATATTGACCCAATGTTTCATCGTAAGGTCTTTAATGTAGAGACCCATAACTTGGATCCTTACTTTTCAACTGAGCAGATGTTATGCGACCAGTTCATTCGAAATTGCGGAAAGGACTTAAGCATAATCGAAGGGGCTATGGGATTTTATGATGGAATAGGTGTTGAAGGAAGAGCAAGCGCTTGGGAAGTTGCAAAATCAATTAAGGCTCCTGCTGTACTCATTATTGATGCTAAAGGAATGAGCAATTCTGCTGCAGCAATCATAAAAGGATTCAAGGATTTCAAAGAGGAAAGCATGGTAGAAGGAGTCATATTCAATGGAATTTCTCCAATGTTGTATCCTCTCTTAAGGGATATTGTGGAAAATGCAGGCGTTAAGGCTTACGGTTTCTTGCCAAGAGAAGAGAAGTATTCAATAGGCAGCAGGAACTTAGGACTGATCACTGCAGATGAAATTGAGGACATTAAAGAGAAAATCAATGGTCTTCGTGAATTGGCAGAAAAGTACATCGATTTGGATGGATTGTATGAATTGGCCGAATCCGCTCCAGTCCTTGAAGCAAGTGAAGATTATAAAGAGTTGATTGAAAGCAGTGCAAAAATTGATTCTGATAAAAAGACTCGCATAGCAGTTTCCCGTGATAATGCTTTTTGCTTTATGTATAAGGAAAACATTGAGATATTAGAAGATTTAGGCTGTGAAGTAGTCTATTTCAGCCCATTGGAAGATGAAGAGCTTCCTAAAGATATCTCTGGATTATATTTATGCGGAGGTTATCCTGAACTGTATACAGAAGAATTGTCTAAAAATAGGAAATTATGTGATGAAATAAAAGACATAATAGAAGGGGGAATTCCTACAATAGCCGAATGTGGAGGCTTCATGTATTTGCATGATTCAATTGAAGAAATCCCTATGGTTGGTTTTATCAAAGGAAATTGCATAAAAACAGACAAATTGCAAAGATTCGGTTATATTGAGATAAAGGCATTGCAAGACAACTTGTTATGCAATGAAGGAGATAGCATTAGGGTGCATGAATTCCATTATTATGATAGTGAAAACTGTGGAGAAGCATTTATGGCTAAAAAGGCATCCAATGGCGTGGAATACCTGTGCTGTCATGGTTCTGACAGTCTTTATGCTGGTTTCCCACATATTTACCTTCCTGCAAATCCTGATTTTGCAAAGTCTTTTGTGAGTAATGCAAGGAATTGGAATGGTTAAAATTATATTTTGAATCATTCTTGACAATTTATTTCTTAATTTATATTTATTAGTAATTTAGTAGTTATTCATTGTAAAATTGAAGTGATAGTATGAAAATTGAATTAGAACAAGTTGAACCTGCTGAAATTGAAAGCAGGAGTATGGAAATTATTGAATCTGAACTTCCTCATGAAATTGACCCTAAATTAGCGCCAATTATTAAAAGAGCAGTTCACACAGCTGCTGATTTTGATTATGTGGATAACTTATGCTTTTCAGAAGATGTAGTTGATAAGGCATTGGAAGCAATTAAAAACGGTGCTTGCATTGTAACTGACACTAATATGGCAAAAGCAGGAATCAATAAGGCAGAACTTAAGAAGTATGGCGGTGAAGTCTTTTGCTTTATGAGTGATGATGATGTTAGAGATATTGCCAAAAAGAATGGGTCTACACGTGCAAGAGCTTCTATGGATAAGGCAGCAAGCTTAGATAAACCATTGATTTTTGCAATAGGAAATGCTCCAACCGCTTTGATTAGATTGTATGAATTGATTCAGGAAGGAAAACTCACTCCTGAACTCATCATAGGGGTTCCTGTAGGATTTGTTAATGTAGTACAATCAAAAGAGTTGATTATGCAATGTGATGTTCCTTATATTGTCGCTCGTGGACGTAAAGGTGGAAGCAATGTTGCAGCTGCCATTTCAAATGCATTATTGTATATCTTGAGAGATCAAAATAAATAGATTTTATTTTTAATTTCTTTTTAATTTTCTTTCATTTTTATTTTTTTTGTCATTTCATGAAATTTCATGAATTATATTTTTTATTCTCTTTTTATCTTTTTAGTTCTTTTTTTATTTTTCTTCATTCCTTTTTCATTTTATTAATTATTTTTAATCAATATTTTTAAATATTTCTTTAAATAAAGTATAATTTAGTAATGTTAAATTTTTCTTTAAAAAATTTAATTGGATTAATTTAATCAATAAAGTGAAATATTTTTTATTTTTAAGGATGATATTATGACTGATAAGATTATTTTAGTAGTAAGTTTTGGTACTTCTTATAACAATAATCGTGCTCTTACCATTGGAGCTATCGAAAAGGACATTGATGAAG